>OMWF01000280.1 GCA_900314665.1 uncultured Actinomycetes bacterium | reverse complement strand
TCGCGGGTGTCCGCCAGGCCGCGAGCGACCAGCAGGTCATCAACGCGTATCGTGCGCCTGCCCATGTCAGCCGCGCGCGCCCAGCGTCGCAAGCGTCTCTTCGATGCGCTGCGCGATAGCCTCCGGCGAGAGTCCGACCTTGGCCAGCAGCGAGTCGACCGGGCCCTGCTCGACAAAGCGGTCGGGGATGCCCAGCTGCAAGGTCTCAGGGCAAAGTCCCTGCCGAGAAAGACTCTCGAGAACCGCCGACCCAAAGCCGCCGGACACCACGCCCTCCTCGGCCGTGACCACTAGCTGGGACGAGGCGGCCTCGCGCACGGCGGCCTCATCCACCGGCTTGACCCAGCGCATGTCGGTGACCCGGCAGCTGATGCCCTTCTGAGCGAGCAGATCGGCAGCCGCGCGGGCTCGGCCGACCACCCGGCCCACCGCCAGAATCGACACCCGAGGGTCTCCCTGGCCTGCCGGCTGATAGCGCTCCCCCGCCGCGCCCAGCTCCCATGCCTGGGGCTTCTCGGGAAGCTCGACCCCCTCGGCCGCCCCCCGGGGATAGCGCAGCGCCACCGGGCCCGAGAGCGCCAGAGCCGTATGCAGAGCGTCTACCAGCTCGGCCTCGTTACTGGGGGCGAGCACCTTCATGTTGGGCAGGATCCGCAGGTAGGGGATGTCAAAGACGCCGTGGTGGGTGGGCCCGTCAGCCCCCACCAGCCCCGCCCGGTCAAGCGCCAGCACCACGTGGGCGTTGGGCAGGCAAACGTCAGTGGCGATCTGGTCGAAGGCACGTTGCAGGAACGTGGAGTAGATGGCCACCACCGGCAGCTGCCCGCCCAGGGCGAGGCCTCCGGCCATGGCCGTGGCGTTTTCCTCGGCGATGCCCACGTCAAAGAAGCGGTTGCGGAACCGGCGGGCAAAGGGCGCCAGCCCCGTGCCGTCGGTCATGGCCGCGGTGATGGCCACGATGCGCGGATTTGCCTCTGCCTCCCGCACCAGGGCGTCGCCAAAGACCTTGGTGTACTTGACAGGGCCCGGAGCTGAGGGCAGGGGCTTGCCAGTGTCGATGTCAAAGGGCCCCACCCCGTGGAAGAGGTCGGGGCGCTTCTCGGCAGGCGCGTATCCGGCGCCCTTGCGGGTGACGGCGTGGATGATCACCGGCCCGTCGATGCGCTGGGCGCGGGTCACCGCCTCCTCCACGTCGGCGATGCTGTGCCCGTCGATGGGACCGATGTAGGTGAGGCCCAGGTCCTCGAAGAGCATGCCGGGCACCATCAGGTTCTTGACGGAGCGCTTGGCCACCTCGCCGGCGATGGCCAGGGTGCGGCCGATGGTGCCAGTCTGGTTGAGGCGGTTCTCCACGCCGTCGCGGGCGCGCAGGTAGGTCCGCGAGGTGCGGGCGCGGCCCAGGTACAGGGAGAGCGCGCCCACGTTCCTGGAGATGGACATCTCGTTGTCGTTCAGGATGATGGTGAGCTTGGTCTTGGACTGCCCGATGAAGTTCAGGGCCTCGAGAGCCATGCCGCCGGAGATGGAGGCGTCGCCGATAAGGGCCGCGACGCGCTGGTCGGTGCCGGCCAGGTCGCGGGCGAGCGCATAGCCCAGCGCCATCGAAAGCGAGTCTGAGGCGTGACCCGAGTCATGGGAGTCGTACGGACCCTCGTTGAGGCGGGTGAAGCCCGAGAGGCCTCCCTCGCAACGCAAGGTCTCAAAGCGATTGAGGCGTCCGGTGAGCAGCTTGTGGGCGTAGGACTGGTGGCCCACGTCGAACACGATGCGATCATGCGGGCAGTTGAGCACGCGGTGGAGGGCGATGATGAGCTCCACCGCGCCCAGGCTCGAGGCCAGATGCCCGCCGTTCATCGAGCAGACGGCGATAATCTCCCCTCGAATCTCCTTGGCAAGCTCATCAAGCTGCTCATACGACAGGTCTTTAAGGTCTGCTGGCGACGAGATCGTATCGAGGATCCTCTGCGACACCCAACCAACCTCCCAAGCCATACCTTGAAACCCACTAAGAACCAATGATGGCGCGATGCGGCAGCCCGTCCGCGCGCCTTAATGCTCCGAAGCGCCGTCGCCGTCGGGTGCGGACGCGCCCGTTGCCGCAGCCGAGGCGCTCGCGCCTCCCCCTGGCTCCAAGCCGACCTCTTCAATCAGCTCTGAGCAGCGGTTGCCCAAGCGCACCGCCTCCTCAAAGAGGTCGAGGCTCTGCTCCAAGGGCAGATCCTTGTCCTTCACCTGGGACACGATGCTCTCAAGCCGCTCCCGGGCCTGGGCAAAGGTGGTGATCTGCTCCGGATTCTGCTCGGTCATGCGAGCGGCTCCTGGGCGACGGCGGAACCCTCGTCAGCCAAAGCCGGCGCCTGGTCCTCCACCACGTCCTCAACCGAACCGATGACCTGGTCTGAAGGCAGCTTAGAGGGGTCGAAGGCGGGAAGCCCCGACTGCTCCTGCTCGGCGTCCTGCGTGGCGATGGTGCCCAGCACGCCGTTGATGAACTTGGTGCTCTCATCGCCGGCAAACGCCCGGGCGACCTCGACCGCCTCGTTGATGGCCACCGCCACCGGAACCTCGTCGCAGTAGGAGATCTCATAGACGGCGAGACGCAGGATGTTGCGGTCCACCGTGGCCATCCGGTAGAGCTTCCAGTTCTGGGAGGTGTCGGAGAGCCGGCGGTCTATCTCCTTCAAGTGCTCGTGCACCCCGAGCGCCAGGGTCATGGCGTAGTCCTCCAGGGGGACGTCGTCCACCAGGACCTCGTCAGCGCCCTCCTGCGCGGAAGGTGCCACCTCGACCGTCGAGTAGGTGCGGTCTGTCAGGATCTTGGGGACCGGCACCCCTGAGATCTCGCTCTGATAGAGGATTTGGAGCGCCTGACGGCGTGCGCGTGACCGCGAGCCGCGCTGCGATGAGCCCTGCTGCCCGCCCGTCACGAGGCGACCCGCTTCCCATCGAAGACGATCCCGCTGATGTCGACATCGACCGCGGAGACCTCGACGCCCACCTGGGAGGCGATGGTGTCGGCCACCGCCTGCCTCACGTTGGCGGCGATCTCGACCAGGGGCTGCCCATAGGCGACCTGGATGCTCACGGAGATGTGGAGCTTGTTGTCGTCGACGACGCGCGCCTCGACCCCGCTGGAGGCGGCGGGCAGGGCCGCCTTGCCGGCCAGCACGGCGCGGATGGTGCTGGGGATGGTGCCGGCAGGACCTACTCCAGTCACGCCCTCGACCTCGGCGGCCGCCATCGAAACGATGGTGGCGATGACGCCGGAGGCTACGGTCATGCCGTTAACTTTGATCTCTTCGTCCATGGACGCTCTCCTCGAAACGCGTCGGGGCAGTTAGAACTGCACGTCGGAAAACTCAGTCTCGATGAAGTCAGTATAGACCGTGCCTCGCTGGAACATCTCGTTTTCAAGCACCTTCTGATGAAACGGAATGGTGGTGGCGATGCCCTCGATATTGAACTCGGTCAGGGCGCGGCGGGCGCGGGCCAGGGCCTCGTCGCGGGTGTCGCCCCAGACGATGAGCTTGGCCACGAGCGAGTCATAGGTGGACGGAATCTTGGAGCCCGCCCTGACAAAGGCGTCCACGCGCACCCCCGGCCCGCCCGGCAGGTCAAAGCGGGTCACCGTGCCCGGGCACGGACGGAAGTCGTGAGCCGGGTCCTCGGCGTTGATGCGGAACTCGATGGCATGGCACCGAGGGCTCATCGGGGCCTTGGAGATGCAGGTCATAGGCTCGCCAGAGGCGATGCGCAGCTGCTCTTTGACGATATCGACGCCGGTGATGGTCTCGGAGACCGGATGCTCCACCTGGACGCGGGTGTTCATCTCCATGAAGTAGAACTTGCCGTCGGTGTCGAGCAAGAACTCGATGGTGCCGGCGTTCTGGTAGCCCACGCCGCGTACCGCCTTGAGGGCGGCCTCGCCCATCGCCTGGCGGGTCTCCTCGGTGAGCACCGGGCACGGCGCCTCCTCGAGGAGCTTCTGGTGGCGGCGCTGGATGGAGCAGTCGCGCTCGCAGAGGTGCATGGCGTTGCCGTGGCTGTCAGCCAGGACCTGGATCTCCACGTGGCGCGGACGCTGGATGAGCTTCTCGAGATAGACCTCGTCGTTGCCAAAGGCCACCTTGGCCTCGCCGCGGGCGGCGTTAAACTGCTCGGCGAGCTCGTCGGCGTCATGGGCCTCACGCATGCCCTTGCCGCCGCCGCCGGCGCTGGCCTTGATGAGGACCGGGTAGCCCACCTCGTCGGCAAAGCGGCGGGCGTCCTCCACCGACTCGACCGGACCGTCAGAACCGGGCACCGTGGGCACGCCCAGCTTCTTCATGGTGTCCTTGGCGGCGGCCTTGTTGCCCAGCTGGTCGATGCAGTCGGCCGAGGGGCCGATGAAGACCAGGTCGTTGTCGACGCAGGCGCGGGCGAAGTCGGCGTTCTCGGAGAGGAAGCCGTAGCCCGGGTGGATGGCCTCGGCTCCGCTGATCTGGGCGGCGCCGATGATGGACTGCATGTTGAGGTAGGACTTGGCCGAAGGTGCCGGGCCGATGCAGATTGCCTGGTCGGCGAGCTTGACCGGCAGCGTGTCCTTATCGGCCGTGGAGTAGACCTGCACGACCTCGACGCCCAGCTCGTGGGCGGCCCGGTTCACACGCAGCGCGATCTCGCCGCGGTTGGCGATGAGTATGCGCTTGAACATCGACTAAGCCTCCTGGGCGGTCGTGGGCTCGGGGCTGGGAGAGGGCTCGAGGTAGAAGAGCACGGTCCCAAACTCGACCGGGTCGCCATCCGCGACGCAGACCTCGCGAACGGTGCCCATCTGGTCGGCCGTGATCTCGTTCATGAGCTTCATGGCCTCCACGATGCACAGCGACTGGCCGGCCGTGACCTCGTCGCCCACCGCCACGAAGGGATCGGCATCGGGCGCCGGGGCGGCGTAGAAGGTGCCCACCATGGGAGAGGTGACCGGCACCCAGTTGGCCGGACGGTTGGAAGCAGGGGCGGCAGCGGGGGCGGGGGCGGGAGCCGGGGCGGCCGCAGCCTGGGCAGCGGCGACCGGAACGGCCGCATAGCCCTCGCCCTTGGCGCGGACGGTGACCTTGGAGCCGGCCTCCTCGACCACGACCTCGCCCACGCCGCTCTCGTTCACGACCCTGATCAGCTCGCGAATCTGATTGATGTCCACGTAATCCTCCTCTTTGGTCTGGCTGGACTCCTCTTCCATGAGGTAGGGAGTGCTCTCCGAGGTGCGGTGCTTGCTCAGGAAGGTACGGGCCTGCTCCGGGAAGAGGGCGTACATGAGCACGTCCTCCTCGGAATGGGCCAGGTCGCCGATCTCATCGGCAATCTCGTCGAACGTGGTGGTCTGCAGCGAGGCCGGAGCCACGTCGGGGGGCAGCTGGTCGGCCGGGTTGATGCCGATCTTCTTGAGCACGTTCTCGTCGATGGGGCCGGGTGCCTTGCCGTAGTAGCCGCAGAGGTAGTCCTTCATCTCCTTGGTGACGATGGACCACCGCTTGCCGGTCAGCACGTTGAGCACGCTCTGGGTGCCCACGATCTGAGACATGGGCGTCACCAGCGGCGGGAAGCCCACCTCGGCGCGGACCTTGGGAATCTCCTTGATGACGTCGTCCAGGCGGTCGCCGGCGTTTTGAATCTCGAGCTGGCTCACCAGGTTGGACATCATGCCGCCGGGGATCTGGTGGGAGTAGACCTTCATGTGGATGAGCGAGGAGACGCCGCGCTTGTAGTGGTTGCGCTTGCGCACCTCGTCCCAGTACTCGGCGATCTCAAAGAGCAGGTCGAGGTCGAGGCCCGTGTCATAGGCGGACTCGCGCATGGCGGCGACCACCATCTCCACGGCCGGCTGGGAGTTGCCGAAGGCCAGCGGGGCGCTGGCGGTGTCCACGATGGCGGCGCCGGCCTCGGCGGCCTTGATGTAGTTGGCCGGGGCCATGCCGCCGACGTAGTGGCAGTGCACGTGGACCGGCAGGCCGACCTCGTCGCGCAGGGCCTTGACCAGGCGCTCAGTGCGATACGGCGTGAGCATGCCGGCCATGTCCTTGATGGCGATGGAGTCGGCGCCCAGCTCCTTTAGGGCCTGGGCGTACTCAAGGTAACTGTCGAGGGTGTGAACCGGGCTCATGGTGTAGGAGATGGCGCCCTCGAAGTGGGCCTTGTCGTCCTTGATGACCTCGGCCGAGTCGATCACGTTGCGGATGTCGTTCAGGGCGTCGAAGACGCGGAATACGTCGATGCCGTTGCGATGCGCGGCGCGGATGAAGTGGTCCACCACGTCCTTGGAGTAGTGGCGGTAGCCCACCAGGTTCTGGCCGCGGGTCAGCATGGCCAGAGGCGTGTTGGGGCAGCGCTTCTTGATGGTGCGCAGGCGCTCCCAGGGGTTCTCGTCCAAGAATCGCAGGCAGGTGTCGAAGGTCGCGCCGCCCCAGGCCTCGATGGCCCAGTAGCCGACCGCGTCCATCTTGGACAGGATGGGGAGCATGTCACCTATGGTCATGCGCGTTGCCCACAGCGACTGCTGACCGTCGCGAATGGTGGTGTCTTCGATAAGCAATGGCCTCATCACGCGCCTCCTCTTCACATGGCTTGCCCGGGCGTTACGGCTGCCGAGCTGCGGCCCATTATAGGCGCAGCGGGAGCTGCGATAACGCACCCCCGCTGCTCAAGACCAGCTTGCGGCGCCTGCCCGGCGCTCTCTGGTAGGCAGCCCGGACATGGGCCGGACCGGTTGTGGCAAAAACAGGACCTCAGACCCTGGTGACGTAGGAGCCGTCACGGGTGTCAATCTTGAGCTTGTCGCCGATGTTGACGAACATCGGGACGTTGACCGTGGCGCCGGTCTCGAGGGTGGCGGGCTTGGTGCCGCCCTGAACGGTGTTGCCCTTGAAGCCGGGCTCGGTCTGGGTGACCTCGAGCTCGACGAACATGGGGGGATCGACCTGGATGAGCTCGTCGCCGGCGTACATCAGGGTGCAGACGTCGTTCTCCTTGAGCCACTTGGACTTGTCGCCCAGGATGGTGGGGTCGACGTTGATCTGCTCGTAGCTCTCGGGGTCCATGAAGACGTAGCTCGTGCCGTCGTTGTAGAGGTACTCCATGTTGGTGGTGGTGAGCAGCACGTTCTCGAACTTCTCGCCCGAGCGATAGGTGCGCTCGACCACGCGGCCGGTCCTCACGTCGCGGGTCTTGGTGCGCACGAAGGCGCCGCCCTTGCCCGGCTTGACGTGCTGGAAGTCGATGATGACGTTGAGCTTGCCATCGATGAGGATGCACATGCCGTTCTTGAAGTCTGCAGTGGAGATCGTTGCCACGGGAAACCCGCCCTTCCTTGTTGCTTGTTGCGTTGCGTGCGTTGCTGCCAGCCGCACAAGGGACCTGCGGAGCGGCCAGCCCCGCATGCAGCAATCAGTGAATATAGCAGAGCCTTGAGGGGTCTCAGAGCTGCACCAGGTCGTGCGACGCCTTGGTGAACACGGAGAATCCGTCTTCGGTGACCACCCCGTAGTCCTCGGTGCGCACGCCGCCCACGCCAGGCAGGTAGATGCCGGGCTCGACGGTGACCACGGAGCCCACCTGGAGCAGGTTCTCGGAGCGGCTGCCCTCGTTGGGCAGCTCGTGGATGTCGATGCCCACGCCGTGCCCCAGCCCGTGGCCAAAGTAGGCGCCGTACCCGGCTTCGTCGAGCAGGCGCTGGGCCAGGTTGTGGATGTCCTTTCCGGGCACGCCGGGCTTGATGGCGGCCTCGCAGGCCTCGTTGGTGCGGGCCACGATGTCGTAGATCTCACGCTGCTGGGCGCTGGGCGTTCCGAAGACGACGGTGCGGGTCATGTCGGCGTCGTAGTCGCGCACCCGGCCCCCAAAGTCCATCAGGAAGAAGTCGCCCTCGCGAGCCGCCGTGTCGTCGGGGATGTGGTGGGGGTTGGCGGAGTTCTCGCCGGTGGCGCAGATGCACGGAAAGGCCAGGCCCTGTCCATGGCGGCGGAGGAAGGTGTCGAGCTCAAAGCCCGCCTCGCGCTCGGTCACGCCCACGTGGAGCCACTCGCACATGTGGGTGAAGGCGGCGTCGGTGATCTCCTGGGCGGCGCGCAGGCACTCGATCTCATCGGCATCCTTGACCGCGCGCAGGGTGCGCACCAGGTCATGGGTCTCCACCAGCTCGACCCCCAGGTCCTCGAAGGCCACCGCCCACGCCCGGTACTCGTTGAGCGCCACGTCGTCCTCGATGGCGACCCGCTTCACGCGCAGGTCCCCAAGGCGCGCGGCGAGCCACCGCGCATGCCCCACGGGCTCGCCCGAGACCTCCCACTCGGTGCCTTGGGCGCGGGCCGCCAGGGCCTTGTCGTAGCGCGAGTCCGAGTGCAGGAGGGCGGCCTGGGGGGTGACGAGCGCCGCGTGCGCCTCCTCCTCGTCGAAGACGCCCTCAAACGCGGTCACCCACCGCAGGTCAGAGGTGTGCCGGATGATGACGGCGTCGCAGCCCTCCTGCTCGAGAGAGGCTCGCAGACGCTCCAGACGATGCTGCGTTGCTTGCTTGGCGCTCATGCGCGCTCGCTTCCCTTCTGCGAGACAAGCCACTCCAAGGCGTGAGCATAGCCGGGCAGCCCCTCGCCCACGATCTGCACGGCGCAGACCGGCTCAATCACGCTGACATGGCGAAACTCGTCACGTTGGTAAATGTCTGTTATGTGCACCTCGGCCACCGGAATGCGCACCGCGGCGATGGCATCGCGCAAGGCGTACGAGTAGTGCGTGTACGCCCCCGCGTTGAGGATGATGCCTGCGCAGGCGAGCCGCGCCTCGTGGATGAGGTCGATGAGGACGCCCTCGTGGTTGCTCTGCGCAAAGGAGACCTCCACGCCAAGCTCCCGGGCGCGGGCCCTGACCAGAGCCTCGAGGTCAGCGAGGGTGCCGGTGCCGTAGACGCCGGGCTCGCGCTCGCCCAGCAGGTTGAGGTTGGGGCCGTTGAGGACCAGGTAGCGGTCCCGTGCCGCGGCGGCGCTCATCGGAGCGCCCCCTTGCTTCTGGCCCAGGCCGTCAGGTGGCGGAGCAGCACCTCGTCGGAGACCGCCTGAACCCGCCAGGACCCCACGCCGGTGAGCAGCACCATGCGCACCTGGCCGGCACGAGCCTTCTTGTCGTGCTTCATGCGGTCGAGCAGGGCCTTCGGGTCGGCGCGCCAGGCCAGCGGCGGCAGCCCCAGGCTGTCGAGCAGCGAGTCCTGCAGGGCCACCAGCTCCTTGGGGGCGCCGGCCGCCTCGACCGCCAGCCGCGACGCGAAGCGCATGCCCTCGGCCACCGCCACGCCGTGCCCAAAGGTGCCGTACCCGGCTTCGACCTCGATGGCGTGAGCCAGGGTGTGGCCGTAGTTGAGGCACTCGCGCTCGCCGCTCACCTCGGTCTCGTCGCGGGCGACCACGCCGGCCTTGAAGGTGACGCAACGCACCACCAGGTCGCGGACGGCGCTCTTCTCGTGCGCCCGCACGGCCGCCGCGCCGCCCGTCAACCAGCGGTAGAAGTCACCGCCCCCAACCAGGGCGCTCTTTGCGGCCTCGCCCAGGCCGTTCTTCCACTCCCCCTCAGGCAGGGACTGCAAGGTGTCGATGTCGGCCAGCACGTACGCCGGCTGCTTGAAGGTGCCCACCAGGTTTTTGCCCTGGGGCAGGTCCACCGCCGTCTTGCCCCCCACCGAGCTGTCCACCATGGCCAGAAGCGAGGTGGGGACCTGCACGTAGCGAATGCCGCGCAGGTAGGTGGAGGCCACAAAGCCCGAGAGGTCGCCCACCACGCCGCCGCCCAGGGCGAGCACGGTGGCGTCGCGCTCGATGCCGCGCTCGGCCAGGGCGCTCCAGAGCTCGCTCGCGCACGCGAGCGACTTGCTCTTCTCGCCCGCCGGCACGACCAGGTCCATCACCGCATAGCCGGCCTCCTCGAGCGCGTCGCGCAGGGCCACGCCGTAGAGCGGGGCCACGTTGGCGTCCGAGACCAGCACCAGCTGGGAGCCGGCCTCGATCCCCTGCTGGTCGAGGTAGTCTCCCACCCGGTCAAGGGCCCCCGGCCCGATCCGGACCTCATAGCCGGTGCCGTCCGGCATGCCCACGTGGAGCCGGCGCATCTCGCTCATCGCATCCACCCCTCATCTCATCAGGTCCGCCCGCACGCCCGGGCGGGGTTCTCGGCCGCCCCCTACGGTACCGCGGATTGCCGACGCCGTTTCTGGACGGGAGCCAACCGGTCCGTGGGGACCAGGCTACCCATCAGCGGTCGCTCGAAGATGCGGAGAAACCTGGTGTGGGGCAGGTCGTACTCCACGATGGGGACCACCTTGGCCACATCGTACCCCCAGAGCTTGGATCCGAGCACATCGGTGAACAGCTGGTCACCTACCACCAGCGTCTGCCGCTTGCCGGCGGCCAGGCGCCGGGAGGCGCGGACGAACCCCTGCGGAAGCGGCTTCCAGGCGTTGCGCTCGAGGGGCAGCCCCAGGTTGGCGGCCAGGTCGACCACCCGGTCATGCCAGCTGTTGGAGAGGATCATCACCTCGATGCCGGCATCCACCATCCGGTGCACCCAGTCGACCACCTCGGCGGGCACCTCGGAGCCGTCGCGCGGCAGCATGGTGTTGTCGGCGTCGAGCAGAAGCGCCCGGTACCCGTAGCGGTCGAGCCCCTCCTTGGTGATGGCGAGCACTCCGGTGAGGTAGAAGTCGGGGGTCAGAAGCGCCATGGGTCACTGCTCCGATTGGGCGAGAAGCCCCTCGTAGTGGGCCACGTTGGCGGAGAAGTCGTCGTAGTTTGAGGAGAACGCCATGTTGCCGTCGGTGTCGGCGTTCACAAAGTAGAGGTAGTCAGTGGTCGAGGGGTGCGCCGCGGCCTCGAGCGAGGCCAGTCCGGGGCTGCAGATGGGACCGGCGGGCAGGCCGTCCACCCGATAGGTGTTGTAGGGGCTGTCCACCTCCAGCTGGTCGTAGGTGACCAGGCCGTCTCCCGTGTAGCTGTCGCCGAGGGCGTAGATGACGGTGGAGTCCATCTGCAGGCGCATGCCGGCAGCCAGCCGGTTGTACACCACCGAGGCGGCGTCTGCCCGCTGGGACTCGACTGGCACCTCCTTCTCGATCATGGAGGCGATGATCACCACGTCGCGCTCCGTGAGCCCCCTGCCCTGGGCATACGAGAAGTCGATGGGCGAGGTCTCGGACTGGAACTGGTCGAGCATCAGGCGCACCACGTCTGCCGCGGCGGCCCCGTCAGGCACCTGATAGCTCTTGGGAAAGAGGTAGCCCTCGAGCGAGGAGGTGCCGGCCTCGGCCAGGAAGGGGTAGTCGGCGGCCCAGACGGAGGCGTCCCGGGTGGCGGCGAGGAAGTCTTCTGCGGAGATGCCGCAGCTCGTCTGGAGCGCGTTGGCGATGTCCTTGAGGTCGTAGCCCTCGGGGACGACCAGGTTGGCCTGCCGCACCGGGCCCGCCTGAAGCACCGCCAGAGCCTCCTCGTCGCTCATCCCGGTGGTGAAGCCCGCATAGCGCCCGGGTTGGATGGAGGTGTCGATGCCCGCCTGGGCGATTGCCTGCCTGAAGCTGCGGGAGGAGGACACCACGTGGGCGTCGGCCAGGCTTGAGGCCACCTGCGACGAGGAGGAGCCCTCCGCGATCTGAATCTCGACCGGCTGGCCGGGCGTCACCCGGCTGCCCCGCGTGCCATGCCACACGGCCACTGCGACCACTGCCACCAGGGCGACGACGGCGACTGAGGCGACGAGGGCGAGCCACCGTCGCGAGCCGCCACGGCCGGCGGGACGGCGGCTGTCGCCGCCATGGCGCCCGGCGGCGGGGGTGCCGGGCGCGCCCACCCGGGGCTGCCTGCCGGTGATGGAGAGGGACCGCTGCTTGTCGGTGAGCTCGAGCCTGCCCCGCGGGCGCCTGACCCCCATGGGCTGGGAGGTGGCCGGATCATCAGCGCCGGTGCGCCGCGTGGGGCGGGAGCCTTTGGCGTGACGGCCGCGCTCTGCGGCGGGCGTCACGCCGGCGTCTCGAGCGGCGTTGCACGGCCCGTGCTTGCCGCGCCTGGCGTCTGGCATGCGGTTGTCGGTCACTGTGCTTCTCCTTGCGCATGGGCGTCGAGCCAAGCCTGCAGGATGAGCGAGGCGGCCACCATGTCGACCTTGCCCCGCATGGCCTTCTCGGTCAGGCCCTCCTCGCGCAGGATGCGCTTGGCCTCCGCGCTCGAGAGGCGCTCGTCGGCAAACTCGAGCGGCAGCCCCGCCGCCCGAGCGATGGTCTCGGCCTGGCCGCGAATCCGCAGCGCCTGGTCGTGCTCCTGCCCGTCAAGCGAGAGGGGCAGGCCGCAGACCAGGCATTGCGGCTGGTAATCGTCGAGCAGCAGGCGCCAGGTGCGGGCGTTGGCGAGCACCTCCTGGGCGGGCATCACCTTGACCGGCGAGGCCAGGCGCCCCTCGGCGTCTGAGACGGCCACCCCGATGCGGGTCTGCCCGATGTCAAGCCCCAGGTATCGCACGTGACGCGCCTAGGCGAGCATCTCGCGGGCGAGACGCGCCGCCTCGTCCAGGCCCGACACGTCCTTGCCGCCGGCCTGGGCCATCGCGGGCTTGCCGCCGCCACCGCCCTTGACGGCGGGGGCGATGGCGCGGATCACGGCGCCGGCGTCAAACCCGGCGGCCACCGCCTCGTCGGTGCCCGCGGCGAGCAGCAGCGGAGTGTTCTTCTCGGTCACGCCCAGCAGCACGCAGGCGCCGGGGCGCTGCATGCGGCCCTTGATGACATCCCAGAGGCCGCGGATAGACTTGGAGTCGACGCCCTCCACGCGGGCGACCAGCACGGGGTAGCCGTCCTTGCTCTCAAACAGCCCCTTGATGAGCTCGTCCACGTTGGCGTTGATGGCATGGCGCTTGGCCTGCTTGGCGCGCTGCTCGGCGGCCTTGATGCTCTCGCTCATGGCCAGCGCGCGCTCGGAGACGTCGAAGAGCCCCACCTTGAGCTCGTCTGCGGTCTGGCGCAGCTCGCCCTCGATGCGGTTCATGTACGCCAGGGCGTCAAAGCTGGTGACGGCCTCGATGCGACGGGTGTTGGAGCCCACGGACTGCTCGCTCTCGATCTTGAGGAGGCCGATCTCAGAGGTGCGGCCCACGTGGGTGCCGCCGCAGAGCTCCTTGGAGAAGTCGCCGGTCTCGACCACGCGCACAAACTCGCCGTACTTCTCGCCAAAGAGGGCGGTCACGCCCGCCTCGCGGGCCGAGGTCAACGAGGTCTCATAGGTGCGGACCGGCTGGTTTTCCATGATGGCCTGGTTGCAGAGGTCCTCGACCTTCTTGATCTGGTCGTAGGTCATGGCCTCGAAGTGGGTGAAGTCAAAGCGCAGGCGGTCGGGGGCCACCAGGCTGCCCGCCTGACGGACGTGGTCGCCGAGCACCGTGCGCAGGGCCCAGTGCAGGATGTGCGTGGCGGTGTGGTTGCGGCGGATGCGCTCGCGACGGGCGGTGTCGATGGCGGCGGTCACGGAATCGCCCACCGCGACCTGTCCCTGCTCGAGGTGCGCCTTGTGGACGACCAGGCCCTTCTCGGGAATCTTGGTGTCCGTGACCCGGGCGGAGAGCCCCGCCGCAGAGGAGATGACGCCGGTGTCGCCCACCTGGCCGCCCATCTCGCCATAGAAGGGAGTGGCGTCGAGGATGATGTCGGCGTCGGCGCCGGCGGCCACCCGCGAGACGCGCTCACCCTGGCTCACCAGGGCCACCACGCGGCACTCGGCGGTGTCGTGGTCGTAGCCGATGAAGTCGGTGGCGCCCAGCTCGTCGAGGATGTCGCTGTAGACGCTGCCGTAGGTGCCCCAGGCGTCGTCGTAGGCGGCGGCGCGGGCCCGCGCGCGCTGGTCGGCCATGGCCGCCTCAAAGCCCGCCTCGTCCACCTCGATGCCCTGCTTGGAGCAGATCTCCTGGGTCAGCTCGATGGGGAAGCCGTAGGTGTCGTGCAGCTTGAAGGCCTCGGCGCCGGGCAGCACCCAGCCGGCCTGTCTGCCGTCGATAAGTCCGTCGAGCAGCTCCAGGCCCTGGCGCAGGGTCTGCCCGAAGCGCTGCTCCTCGGCCAAGGTCAGGCTCTCGATAAGGGCCCGGTTCTCGGTGAGCTCGGGGTACGCCTCGCCCATCTCGGCGATGATCACGTCGATGTAGCTCTTCATGAAGGGTTTGTCCAGACCCAGCAGGTGGCCGTGGAGCACCGTGCGACGCAGCAGGCGGCGCAGGATGTAGCCGCGGCCCTCGTTGGAGGGCAGAATGCCGTCGGCCACCATGAAGGCCACGGCGCGGGAGTGGTCGGCCATGATGCGCAGAGAGCGGTCGACCTCGTAGCTCTCGCCGTAGGCCTTGCCGGTGAGCCGCTCGCCCACCGCCACGATCGAGCGCAGCAGGTCGGTGTCGAAGTTGGAGTGGACGCCCTGCATGATAGCCGCGATGCGCTCGAGGCCCATGCCGGTGTCGATGTTCTTCTGGGGCAGCTCGGGCATGGAGCCGTCCTCCTGACGGTCGAACTGCGTGAAGACCAGGTTCCAGTACTCAAGGAAGCGGTCGCAGTCGCATCCGGGGTGGCAGTCGGGACGGCCGCATCCCACCTCGGGTCCCTGGTCGTAGTAGATCTCGGAACAGGGGCCGCAGGGACCGGTGGGGCCGGCGGCCCAGAAGTTGTCGTCCTCGCCCAGGCGCGATAGGTGGCTCTCCGGCACGCCGAGGCTGCGCCAGATGTCGTAGGTCTCGTCGTCGTCGGTGAAGACGGTGAAGTAGAGCTTGTCCAGGGGCAGGCCCAGCTCCTGCGTGGAGAACTCGAGCGCCCAGGCGCACATCTCCTTCTTGAAGTAGGCGCCAAAGGAGAAGTTGCCGAGCATCTCGAAGAAGCTGTGGTGGCGGCCGTCGGAGCCGATCAGCTCGATGTCGTTGGTGCGCAGGCACTTCTGACAGGTGGTGGCTCCGATGTAGGGGGCCTCGAGGTGCTTCTGGCCGAGGAAGTAGGGCTTGAACTGCACCATGCCGGCGCTGGTCAGCAGCAGTGACGGGTCATCGGGGATAAGCGACGAGCTGGGCAGATGCTTGCAGCCCTTGGATTCAAAGAACTTGAGGTACTTCTCGCGAATCTCGGCGGTCTTCAACGTGTGAGCTCCTCCCCAAGCGCCCCCGCCGGAACGGCTCCGGCGCTGCGGCGCAGACGTGTATGAGATGGTGCGGGGCCGCTCTGAAGCGGCGGTCCCATAACTTCTAAACTGTACGTTCGCACGTGTCAGGTGTCCACCGTGCCCCCGTCAGAAGAGCCGGTACAGCTGCCGTATGGGCCCTTGAGCTCAAACGGGCTCCGAGGCGCGGAACGGCCGAGAAGAGCCCCGGACGCTCCCTCAGCGGTCGCCGCCGGGGTCCTTTTCGGACTCGGCGCCGTCTGACGGCCTCTCGTCCGCGTCCTCGTCGGCCTTGCCCTTGCGCCCCTCCCGAATGCTGCGCATGACCTCCGAGGGGTCGCGGGAGACGATGCGGTAGTACTCGTCGGTGCGCCCGTAGGTCATCGGGCTGGCCTCCTCCGAGAGGTCGACCGGGGCGGGGTCGGGCTTGGGCGGCTCAGGCCTGACCGGCGTGGAGACGTTGACCGTGCCGCCGGTGGCATCGTAGGCGGGGTCGGGCGCCTCGGGCGTCCCTCCCGGCCTGGCGCGGAAGAAAGCGCCGTCCTCGCTCACCAGCTGCCGGCCGGTGCGCTTCTCGAACCAGTAGATCACGGCGGCCTTGATGGCGGCCGCCACCGGCACCGCGAGCACCATGCCCAGCACGCCGCCGACGGCCTGGCCGGCGGAGAGGGCGACGATGACCAGGGCCGGGTGCAGCTCGACCGTGCTGCCGTAGACGCGCGGGGTGATGAAGGTGTCGACCGTCTGCTGGGCGACGACGGAGACCACCACCGAGCCGAGCGCCACCCAGGGGCTCACGAAGAGGCCGGCGATGCCCGCCAGGATGCCGCCGGTCCAGGGGCCGATGTAGGGAATCACGTTGAGGATGCCGGTGATGAGACCGAGCAGCCCCGCATAGGGGACCCCGATGATGGTGAAGCCGATGGCGGCGATGGAGCCCGTGCAGAAGGAGGCGATGAGCAGGCCGCGGATGTAGCCTCCAAAGACGCGCACCCCGATGGCCTTGGTGATCTGGAGGTCGAGCTCGTACTTGGGGCCGCCCATGATGAGCACCTCGCGCCCGATCTTGGGCAGGTCCTTCAGGATCCAGAAGCTCGCCACCAAGCTCATCACCAGGGTGATGATGCCGGTGATGGTGGAGCTGCCGTAGCTGATGACGTTTGACATCAGGTTGGAGGCGTTGTTGCGGATCCAATCGGACACCGAGCTGGCCGCGGAGTTTATGAGGTCTTGGATGTCGGCGTTGTCGAAGATGTCGGGGTTGTCGGCCACAAACTGGTTGAAGGCGGTCATCACCTGCTGGATGTCGCCGGGTAGGTTGTAGAGGAGCGTCCCAATCTGCTTGAAGATGGGCGGGAAGATGGCAAAGCACAGGGCCACCACGACGCCCAGCCCGATGAGGATGGAGATGACCGAGGCCCAGCCGCGGTGCATGCCGTGCCGCGCCATCCAGTTGACCGGCCGGCGCAGCAAAAACGAGAAGAGCGCCGTGAGCAGGATGATGTCGAGCATCGGCTTAAAGGTGCCGCAGAGCTTATAGACGATGTAGACGATGATGCAGAAGCCGATGACTGCCCACGCCCAGTAGAACCAGCGCTTGTTGCGCTCGAGCTTGTCCCGTACGGTTTGCGGAGTCTCTTTAGGCGCCATGGACGGTCTTACTGCTCTTGGGCATCGGCGGCGGTGCCGTCCGCCGTGGCGGAGGGCGTCTGGGCAGCAGGGGCGGCGGGGTCAGGGGCTGTGGACCCGGCAGGCGCGGGCCTCTCGGCAGCGGGTTGCTCCTCCGGCACGGAGCCGGCGGCGATGGGCGTCTTGTCTGCGTGGACGCCGGCACGCTGGCGGCCGGCGCCCTTCTCGGCGGCACCTGGCAGGGCGTCGGCGCCCTCGCCCGAAAGCGCCCGCTTGGCGGCGTTGCGCCGCGAGGAGCCTTTGGCCGCGCCCCGGAGCTTCTCCACCGCGCCGGTCACCAGCTCGGCGGGGGCGGAGGTCACGGTGTCGACTGACTGGGCGGCCTTGCCGGCCACCTCGGTCACCTTGGAGACGTCCTCCAAAATCTGGTCGAGGCGCATGATCTCGAGGTTGGCGGCGTCCACCGTGAGCTGGGCGCGCTCCACCAGCGGGTCGAGGCGGGCGGCGGCGGGCTGCACCTGCTCCACGATGGGGTCGATGCGCGCCAGGGTGGGCTCGAGGCTGGTCTTGGCCTCGGTCACCAGCTCGTTGGCGGTGTCCACCGTCTTGCGGGCCCGGCGCAGCACCAGAACCAGCTCGATCACGGCCCAGATGCCCACTGCCAGCAGGGCAATGACGAGAATCGGGATGACGACCGTATGCAAGAGCTCCATGTTGACCCTTTCTGAAGCGTGGTGGCGCTGCCGCCCAGGGCGGCAGTGATGCATGCATTGGTAAGAATAGCAGCGCAGCCCGCCCGTGACCGAACCGTAACCAGACTGCGAGCTGTCAGATGCCCGGGAGACCCCGCAAGTGCTGCTAAGACGAGCCCCTCCCGGAGGCCATCGCGGGGCGCGCCCCTCCCCCAGCCCGGCTGCTCAGGCCCCAAGCCGGGCGCCGCTCACGCGCCGGGCGCCTCGTCCGGCGGCGCGGGAATGGCGCTTGGCAGGGGGGCCTCGCGGTCTTGCGAGCGCACCTGCCGGTCCGCCGCCACCGCACCCTGCCGCCAACCCTCCCAGCCCCGCTCCGTGGGGCGCCAGAAGGTGCCGCGGGCCAGGCCGTCGGGCAGGTACTGCTGCTCGACCCAGCCCGCCGGGTAGTCGTGGGGGTACTTGTAGGCCCCGTAGCTCTCGGAGCCGGGGCGGTGCCGGTCGCGCAGGTGGTTGGGCACGGGCCGGGCGGGGCCTTTGCGGACCTCTTCGCGGGCCCTCGAGATGGCCTCCACCACGGCGTTTGACTTAGGAGCCAGAGCCAAGTAGATGGCGGCCTGGGCGAGATTGATCTGACACTCGGGATAGCCGATGACCTCGGCGGCCTTGAAGGCGGCGGCGGCCACCTGCACCGCCTGCGGGTCGGCGTTGCCGATGTCCTCAGAGGCGCAGATCATGATCCGTCGGGCGATGAAGCGCGGGTCCTCGCCGCCCTCGATCATGCGGGCCAGCCAATAGACGGCGGCGTCGGGGTCACTTCCGCGCATCGATTTGATGAAGGCCGAGATGATGTCGTAGTGGTTGTCCCCCTTCTTGTCGTAGCTCAAGGCTCGATGGGGGTTGGCCTCGGTCACCGCGTGCTCGGTGACCACGAGCGCCGCGGGGCCGGACGGGGGCTCCCAGCAGTCCGCGCGTTCCTCCTCGGGCACGTCGTCCGGCGCCACCGCCAGCTGGCTCGCCAGCTCGAGCGAGGTGAGGGCGGAGCGGGCATCGCCGCCGGCGAGCAGGACGATGGCCCTGCGGGCGGCCCGGGTGAGCCCGAAGCGGCCGCCCAGCCCCCGCCCGTCGGCCAGCGCCGCATCGAGCACCCGGGAGAGGTCCTCGTCGGTCAGGGAGTGCAGCTCGACCACCCGGGAGCGGCTGATCAAGGCGGAATTGACCTCGAAGAAGGGGTTCTCGGTGGTGGCGCCCACCAGCACCACGGTGGCGTTCTCTACGGCGTGGAGCAGGGCGTCCTGCTGCGAGCGGGAGAAGCGGTGGATCTCATCCACAAAGAGGATGGTGCGGCGGCGGAAGGCGGCCAGCCGCTCGGAGGCGGCCCTGATCTCGCGCCGCAGGTCGGCGACCGAGCCGGTCACGGCGCTCACCTCGACGAACTCGGCCTGGGTGACGTTGGCGATGACGCGGGCCAGGGAGGTCTTGCCGGTGCCGGCAGGACCGTAGAGGATGATCGAGGAGAGCTCGTCGGCCTCGATGGCGTGGCGCAGCCAGGTGCCGGGCCCCACGGCCTCGTCCTGTCCGATGAGCTCGTCCAAGGTGCGCGGGCGCATGCGCACCGCCAGCGGGGCGTTCTCGTTTATGGCCTCCTGCTCCACCTCGGTGAACAGGCTCTGCATATCAAGCCGTCTGGGCATCAGCGGACTCCTTCCTCGCACCGTCTGACCCATCCTACCCAAACCGCCCCCCGCGTGAAGCCCGCTGCGGAAGGCAACCGTCCGCCGGCCCCCGCCCATGCGCGGCCCCTGGCACCCCGGGCGCCTCCGGAGAATATGCTGCAGGGGTTGTCGGCGGCCGTCTGCCGCCGAGCCGCCCGGCGCCGCACCGCACCGGGCCGTCGCCAAACGCATCCGAGGGAAGGTCGCGAGAAGAGATGTCAAAGCGCGACGCCGATGAGCGCGCCGAGAACGGCTCCCGCTCCGACCGGCTCTGGACGCCGGTCTTCATCTGCCTGACCGCGCTCACCTTCTGCGGCTTTCTGGTGAGCCAGGGCCTCAACTCCGGCACCTCGGTCTACCTGTCCCTGACCGGCATGGACTCGACCTTGGCGGGGGTGCTGGGGGCGCTCTTCTCGTTTGGGGCGGGCTTCACCCGGCTCATAGCGGGCCCCGGCGCCGACCGCTACGGGCGCTCCCGCTTCATCGTCTGCGGCCTGGCGATTCTCGTGGCCGCCACCATCCTGCCCGCCTTCACCCTGGGGCCCGTCGTGCTCACCTGCTGCCGGGCGGCGCAGGGCGTGGGGTTCTCGATGGCCACCACCGCCGCCGCCACCGCCGCCGCCGACGTGCTCCCCGTCTCGCGGCTGGGCGAGGGCATCGGCTACTACGGGCTGGGGCAGGCGTTGGCCATGTCCATCGGACCGGCGTTTGCGCTCTGGCTGGTGAGCACCGACCCTGCCGAGAACATCTTCTTCGGGCTCGCCGCCGTCGCCGCCGTCGGCCTCGCGTTCTCCTTCACCATCCGCTACGAGCGCCACCCCCAGAGCCTGCCTGCCGGGTCCGCCTATCGCAGGCGCATCGAGCAGGGACGCGCTCCGGGCGCCGAAGCCGGCCGAGAAGCGCTCGGGCTGCGCCGCCTCTTTGAGCCGAGGGCTCTCGCCGGGGCGATTCCCATGTGCGTGCTGAGCCCGGTCTACGGCTACGCCATCTTTTTCTCGGGCCTCTTTGGAACCACCCTGGGAGTGGGCAACGCCGGCCTGTTCTTTACCTTCTCGGCCCTGGTCATGCTCGTACTGCGCGCCTTGAGCGGGACCTTCATGGACCGGGTGCGCCCCCTCTTCATCCTGCTGGTGGCGGTGGCGGGCGGCATGGTAGCCTTCTCAATCCAGCTGCTCATCGCCGGATGGGCCCCCTCCCCCGCCACCTCCGCCCTCTACTACCTCTCGGGCGGCTTCTACGGCGTGTTCATCGGCCTGTCGCAGCCCCTCAACCAAAGCGTGGCCGTCAAGAACACCCCGCCCGAGCGCTGGGGGGCCGCCAACGCCCTGGTGCTGCTGGCGCTCGATGTGGGCTGCGGCGTGGGCGCGGCGGCGTTGGGGGCGGTCAACGACCGCCTGGGCTTTGGGGCGACCCTCGTCATCGTGCTCTGCTTCCTGATGGCGGGACTCGCCACCGCCGCCAAGACGTATCCGCGCCCCGAGCGGCGATAGGCGCGGCGGACGCCGTCGAGGGAGGCCGGAGCCACCGAGGCTGCCGCCCCTGACCGACGGCAGACCCGCCACACCAGGGCCGAACTGCCGGAGAAGGGTACTATCTCTCAATACATTGAAGTGTTCTGGTGCAACGGCACCCCTGCGCAACCGATGCACCGCCCGCTTCATCCTTGAAGCAACGCAAACGTGCCCGCCGCGCGGCAGGCTGGAAGGCAGGAAGCCATGATCGCCGTCGTCAAGCAAACGACCACCTCCGAGCAGCTCGACCATCTCGTCCGCTGGATCGAGGGCAAGGGCCTCAAGGTCAACATCAGCCAGGGCGAGAACGAGCTCATCATCGGGCTCATCGGAGACACCTCGCAGATCGACCCGTTCCTGCTTGAGAGCATGGACATCGTCGAGCGGGTGCAGCGCATCTCGGAGCCGTTCAAGAAGGCCAACCGCAAGTTCCATCCCGAGGACACGGTGGTCGACCTGGGCCATGGCGTGAAGATCGGCGGCGGCCACTTCCAAGTCATGGCCGGCCCCTGCTCGGTGGAGGGAGACAACCTCTTCGCCATCGCCCGCGCCGTCAAGAAGAGCGGCGCCACCATCCTGCGCGGCGGCGCCTTCAAGCCCCGCACCAGCCCCTACTCCTACCAGGGCATGGGCGCACGTGGCCTGGACCTGCTGCGGGAGGCGGCCGATGAGCTGGACATGCCCATCGTGACCGAAATCATGGACCCCCGCGACGTGGACCTCTTCTTGGACCGCCACATCGAGATGTTCCAGATCGGCGCCCGTAACGCCCAGAACTTCCCGCTCCTCAAGGAGGTGGGCAAGACCAAGACCCCGGTCCTGCTCAAGCGCGGCATCGCCGGCACCATCGACGAGCTGCTGATGGCCGCCGAGTACATCATGAGCGAGGGCAACCCCAACGTGGTGCTCTGCGAGCGCGGCATCCGCACCTTTGAGACCCGCACCCGCAACACCTTTGACGTCAACGCCATCCCGGTGCTCCACTACCTGAGCCACCTGCCCGTGGTGGGCGACCCCAGCCACGCCACCGGCTACACGCGCTACGTGCGCCCCATCGCCTACGCCGCCACCGCCGCCGGGGCCGACGGCCTCGAGATCGAGGTCCACGACTGCCCCAGCAGGGCTTGGTCGGACGGCGCCCAGGCGCTCACGCCCGAGATGTTTGACGACGCCATGAGGCGCATCCGCCTCATCCGTGAGGCCGTCACCGCCCAAAACGACGTCGACGGGGAGGCTGACCGCTGATGGCCGACGGCTCCCAGAACGAAGTCCCCGCCCCCACCTTCACCGCCGACCGAGTGGGCGTGGTGGGCCTGGGGCTTATCGGCGGTTCCATCGCCCGGGCGCTGGCCGCCGGCGGACGCGAGGTCTTTGCCGCCAACCGCAGCCGCGACGTGCTGGAGCTGGCCGAGGTCGAGGTCATCCGCGGGGAGCTCACCGACGAGGTGGTCCCCACCTGCGAGCTCATCGTCCTGGCCTGCTACCCGCAGGGCTGCATCGACTGGCTCGAAGCCCATGCGGACCTCGTCTCCCCGGGCGCCATCGTGATGGACTGCTCGGGCATCAAGCGCCACGTCTGCGAGGCCTGCTTTGCCATCGCCGCCGACCGGCCCTTCACCTTTGTGGGCGGCCACCCCATGGCGGGCACCCAGTTCTCGGGCTTTGCGCACAGCCGGGCCAACCTCTTCAAGGGGGCGCCACTGGTGCTGGTGGTCGACGAGGAGGACGACTTTGCCCGCCTCTCGCTGCTCGAGCGGCTGGGTCGCCTGCTCGCGCCCTGCGGCTTCGGACGGCGCACCCTCACCACCGCCGAGCGCCACGATGAGATCATCGCCTACACCTCGCAGCTCGCCCACGTGGTGAGCAACGCCTACGTCAAGAGCCCCTCGGCCCAGATGCACCATGGCTTCTCGGCTGGTTCGTACAAGGACTTGACCCGCGTGGCGCGCCTCAACCCCCAGATGTGGACCGAGCTCTTCCTCGACAACGGCGACAACCTCTCGCGCGAGATCGGCTTTCTCATCAACTCGCTCGCCGAGTACAAGGACGCCATCGACACCCGCGACGCCACCCGCCTGGAGGCGCTGCTCGCCCAGGGCGATGCGCTCAAGCGGGCTGCCGAGAGCGCCGACGCCAGGAAGGGCCGGTAGCGCATGGACCGCGTCATCACCCCAGGCCCGCTGGGCGGAACCGTGCCGGCCATCGCCTCCAAGTCGATGGCCCACCGCCTGCTGATCTGCGCCGCCTTGGCCGATAAGCCCACCATCATCGCCTGTCCCACCACCTCGGCCGACATCGAGGCCACCGCCTCCTGCCTGTCCGCCCTGGGAGCCCAGGTGACCCGCACCGAGACCGGCTACGAGGTGGTGCCGATACACGCCCCCGCAGCCGCCGCCCGGCTCGACTGCGGCGAGTCCGGCTCCACCCTGCGCTTCCTGCTGCCGCTGGCGGCGGCCCTGGGGGCGGGCGTCACGCTCGTCGGCCACGGCCGGCTGGCGCAGCGCCCCCTCTCGCCGCTCTACGAGCAGCTCACCGACCACGGCGCCGTGCTCGGGCCCCAGGGGGCCTTCCCCCTGAGCGTCTCGGGACGGCTTGCGGGCGGGCGCTTCCATCTGCCCGGCGACGTCACCTCCCAGTTTGCGAGCGGGCTGCTGATGGCCGCCCCGCTGCTCGCAGAGCCGCTCGAGGTGCTGGTGGACGAGCCCATCGGCAGCCGCCCCTACCTCGATCTCACCATCAAGGCCCTGGAGCGCTTCGGGGTGGGCGTGCGCATCTCGACCGGGTCCATGAGCGGCCGCAGGGTGACCGCCTTCGTCCCCGTGAACTCCGCCTGCCCGGCGCCCCCCGCGCCGGCGGTGCCTCCGGCCTACGCCAGCCCCGGCACGGTGCAGGTCGAGGGCGACTGGTCAAACGCCGCCTTCTGGCTTGCCGCCGGCGCCCTGGCGGGCGACGGCGTGACGGTGACCGGCCTTGCGGACGACTCGGCCCAAGGCGACCGGGCGATGGCCGAGCTGCTGGCCCGCTTCGGCGCCCATGTGGAGCGCACCGCGGCAGGCGTGACCGTGCGCCCCGCCCCGCTCTCCGCCCTCACGATCGATGCCGGCGACATCCCCGACCTGGTGCCGCCGCTTGCCTGCGTGGCCGCCCTGGCTCAGGGCACGACCCGCATCGGCAACGCCGGCCGCCTGCGCCTCAAGGAGTCCGACCGGCTGGCAAGCGTGACCGCGGCGCTCACCGCCTTGGGGGCCCAGGTGCACGCGGACGACGACGGCCTCACCATCACCGGCGTGGACCGGCTCTCATCGGGCACCGTCGACGCCGCCAACGACCACCGCATCGCCATGATGGCCGCGGTGGCCGCCATCCGCGCCGACGGGCCGGTCACCATCCGCGGCGCCGAGTGCGTCTCCAAGTCCTACGAGGGCTTCTTCTCCGACTACCAGCTGCTGGGCGGCAAAGCGTCTGCCGGCGAGGAGGTGGCCTGATGTCCTCATCGCTCGGCACCACGCTTACCGTCACCGTCTTTGGGCAGTCGCACTCCCCGGCCATCGGCTGCACCGTGGAGGGCGTGCCCTCCGGCTTCAAGGTGGACCTTGACGCGCTGCAGGCCTTTCTCGACCGGCGGGCCCCGGGACGCACCCCCTGGTCCACCCCGCGCAAGGAGCCGGACGCCATCAAGGTGCTCTCCGGCCTCAACTACAAGGGCGAGACCTGCGGCGCCCCCTTCACGGCGGTGATCGAGAACACCAACACGCGCTCGGCCGACTATGACGACATCGCCCGCATCCCCCGGCCCGGCCACGCCGACTTCACCGCCTGGGCCAAGTGGGGGCCCGCCCATGACGTGCGCGGCGGAGGGGCCTTCTCGGGCCGCCTCACCGCGCCCCTGTGCATCGCCGGGGGGCTTGCCCTGCAGCTGCTCGCCACAAGGGGCGTGCGCATCGGCGCCCACCTCGACGAGGTGGCGGGCATCGGCGACGACCCCTTCTTCGCCTCCGTCAACACGCCCCAGGCCCGCGCCCTTCTCGCCCGGCAGCTCGACGACCTGGCCGACGGCCGCAGCTTCCCCACCATCAACGAGGAAGCCGGCCAGAGGATGGTCGACGCCATCCTCGAGGCGCAGGCGGCGGGCGACTCGGTGGGCGCCGTCATCGAGTGCGTGGCCTGCGGGCTGCCGGCCGGCATCGGGGCGCCTCCCTTTGACGGCATCGAGAACAGCCTGGCCCGCGCCCTCTTCGGCATCCCCGCGGTCAAGGGCCTGGAGTTTGGCGCCGGCTTTGAGGCCGCCCGCCTGCGCGGAAGCGAGAACAACGACCCCTACCAGGTAGAAGACGGCCAGATAAGCCCGCGGACCAACAACGCCGGCGGGGCTCTGGGCGGCATCACCAGCGGCGCCCCCATAAGCTTCAGGCTCGCGATCAAGCCCACCCCCAGCATCGCCCTCGAGCAGGACTCGGTGAACCTCGTCACCGGCAAGCCCGCCAAGCTGGCCGTCACCGGCCGCCACGACCCCTGCGTCGCCCCCCGGGCGGTCCCCGTGGTGGAGGCGGTCTGCGCCCTGGTGCTTCTCGACTCCTGGCTCTCCTGGCCTCCGGAGATCGGACCGTTTAGCAAGCGGGCCCTCTGAGCCCGCTTCAGAGAGTCCGCGCCTCCAGCTCCGACCTCCCATCCGCAGCTTCCCAGAAGGGCAGGCACCACCATGGACGACATCACGCAGATCCGCACCCGCATCGACCAAATCGACAACCAGATCATCGGGCTCTTCCAGGAGCGCATGGCCGAGGCCGACAAGATGGCCGAGGCCAAGCGCGCGTCCGGCAGCGCCGTGCTGGACCGCTCGCGCGAGCGCGAGAAGATCGCCGGCGCCGCCGACCAGGTCCCCTCAAAGCTCAAGCCCGTCACCACCGCCCTCATGCAGCTGATGATGAGCGCCTCGCGCCTCGAGCAGACCGCCAAGCTCGTCGGCCGCAGCCCCTATGCCACGGCCATCGAGCGTGCCCTGGAGACCACCCCGCAGCTCTTTCCCGCCGACGCCGACGTGGCATGCCAGGGCGTGGAGGGGGCGTACTCGCAGATTGCCGCCGACCGGCTCTTCACCCGCCCCCGCATCAGCTACTTCGACCGGTTCGAGGGCGTCTTCAAAGCCGTCGAGCAGGGTTTCTGCGAATACGGCGTGCTGCCACTTGAAAACTCCACGGCAGGCAGCGTCAACTCCGTCTACGACCTCATGATGAAGCACGACTTCCACATCGTGCGCTCCACCCGCCTGCAGGTGAACCACAGCCTGCTGGCCAAGCCGGGAACCCGGTTGCCAGACGTGCACGACGTCTACAGCCACCAGCAGGCCCTGAGCCAGTGCGGCGCCTTCCTCTCCACCTTGGACAAGGTCAAGGTGCACGTCTGCGCCAACACCGCCGAGGCTGCCCGCCTGGTGGCCGAGTCAGACGAGTCGGGGGCGGCGGCCCTCTCGTCGGCCAGCTGCGCCGAGCTCTACGGCCTCGAGCAGCTGGCCCGCAACGTGCAAGACCAGAGCGGCAACTTCACCCGCTTTGCCTGCATCACCAAGGACCTGCAGATCTTCCCCGGCGCCAACCGCGCGTCCCTGATGCTCGTCACCTCGCATGAGCCGGGCGCCCTCTTCAAGGTCCTCTCCAGCTTCTACGCCCTGGGCATCAACATCGTCAAGCTCGAGAGCCGCCCGCTGCCCGACCGCGACTTCGAGTTCATGTTCTACTTCGACATCGAGTGCCCGGCCGTGGCCCCCGAGTTCGGGTCGCTGCTCGCCGAGCTGGCCGGCACCTGTGAGGAGCTGCGCTACCTGGGCAGCTACTCCGAGGTCATCTGAGGGCCGGGCATCATGGAACAGCCGCTGCCCGATTCCGCCCCCGGCGCACGCCCCCAGGAAGCCCCGTACGGGCTTTTGGGACGTACGCTGGGGCACAGCTGGTCACCCCAGATCCACAAGCGCCTGGGGTCGGCCCCCTACCTCCTCATCGAGCTCGAGCCCGATGAGCTGGAGCCCTACGTCCGCTCTGGCCGATGGCGGGGCCTCAACGTGACCATCCCCTACAAGCGCGAGGCCGCCGAGCTGGCCGACGAGCAGAGCCCCCGGGTCCAGCGGGTGGGCGCGGCCAACACCCTGGTGCGCCGCCCCGACGGCACCGTCTTTGCCGAGAACACCGACGTCCTCGGGTTCTCGTGGATGCTCGAGCGGTTTGCGCGGCGCGCGTGGGGCACCCCCGCGGCGGAGGTGCTGGCTGGCGCGGAGGCCCTGGTGCTCGGCAGCGGGGGCGCCAGCCGGGCGGTGATCGACGTACTGGAGCAGACAGGCTGCCGGGCGGCGGTCATCTCGCGCTCCGGCAGCGACACCTACGCCACTATCGTCGAGCGGCACCCCCGCGCGGTCCTCGTCGTCAACACCACCCCCGTGGGGATGTACCCGCACTGCCCGGACTCCCCGCTCGCCCCCCAGACCCTCGAGCGCCTCCCGCGGCTCAGGGGGGTCTTGGACGTGGTGTACAACCCCCGGCGCACGGGACTCTGCCTGGCCGCCGAGAAGCTCGGCATCCCCTGCGAGAGCGGGCTTGCCATGCTGGTCAGCCAGGCCCGCTTCTCAAGCGAGCTCTTCCAAGGCCGCTCCCTCGACGATGCGCTCGTCGAGCAGATCGCAGAAGAGCTGCACTGCCAGACCCAGAACATCGTGCTCATCGGCATGCCCGGAGCCGGCAAGACCAGCTGCGGCAGGCGCCTGGCGCGGGCCCTGGGCCGCCCCCTGGTGGACCTGGACCAGGCCTGTGCCGAGAAAAGCGGCATGCCCGCCCCAGACTACCTGCACCGCTTTGGCGAGGAGGCCTTCAGGACGCTGGAGACCGAGGTGGCGCGCGAGCAGGGCGCCCGAAGCGGCCTGGTCATCGCCTGCGGCGGGGGAATCGTCACCCGGGAGCGCAACTACCCCCTGCTCCATCAGAACGGGGCCATCGTGCTTCTCGACAGGCCCTTGGGCGAGCTCTCCTCCGCAGGGCGCCCCCTCTCACAGAGCAGGGGCGTCGACCGGCTGGCAGCCGAGCGGATGCCCGCCTACCGGGCCTGGGCCGACCTCGCGATCTCCTGCACCGGATCGGCCGAGGGCGACGCCCAGGCCATTCTGCAAAAGCTGGGATACGAGTAGGACGCCGGGGGGCAAGCCGCCGGCCCGACCCTCGGGCACCCTGCGCGGGCTGGACACCGCCGGGCCTCGGCCTGTCTCGGCGACAGCGCCGGCAGGGGCCTGGCAGCCGACCCGCTCCGACAGCAGCGCCCGGGTCGTGCCTGGCCTGCTCCGGACATGAAAACGCCCCGCCGCCGTAAGGCGTGCGGGGCGTTTGCTCTCGCTACCCCACCCCTGCCGGAGAGGATGAACCCACCTTCAAAAAGGTGGGTGCCCGCAAAGCCGGTTCTAGCTTCCAGAACAAAGCAGGATATCTATAGCCGGCAAGATCTAGGGCCCCTATTCGTAGCTTGTCGGTCCATCGCAGATGAACCGGAACAGGGATGAGGCACCTCCCAGTATACGAACGGGCAGAGGGATTGCAAGATGTTGACATT
>OMWF01000230.1 GCA_900314665.1 uncultured Actinomycetes bacterium | reverse complement strand
TGAGAGCCCCTTTGGGATCGTAGAGCAGCATGCGCGGGCCTGCGTAGCGCATGGCCTGACGGATGCGCTCGCGCATCTCGGGCGCAAAGCAGTGGGTCTCGCATGAGCTGCAGAAGGTCTTGGTGGCCATGTGCGGGCAGCGGTCGATTCGCCCAAAGCAGTATTCGGCAAGCTCATGGCAGCTCGGACACATGTTGGCGATGGCATCTGCCACGCGAGGGGGCATGTCGGAGGCAAAGGCCACATCCGCGCTGCCGTCGCCAGCACGCCCCTGATGGCGGTTTCCCTTGCAGTAGATGCCCACCATCTGGGCCAACGTGGCCTTCTCGCGATAGATGCGATCCGCAAGGTCTTGGTTGGTCTTCGCCTGCTGGTCATCCATGGTTGCCATACCGTTCGATAAGATGCGGGCGGGACGAGGGGCCGGCTCCGCCCCGCCCGCATCACCACCCGTGTCGTGGCCCTTGCCGCGCATTTGCGTGAAGGACGTGGTTACGACAAGGTCGCGTACATCACGGCCTTGATGGTGTGCATGCGATTCTCGGCCTCCTCAAAGACACGGGACTGACGCCCCTCAAAGACCTCGTCGGTGACCTCCATCTCGGTGATGCCAAACTGCTCGGCCTTCTGGGCGCCGATCGCGGTGTTGGTGTCATGGAAGCTGGGGAGGCAGTGCAGGAAGATGGCCTCGGGCTTGGCCAGGGCCATGACCTCGGACGTTACGCGGTACGGAGTGAGCTCGGCGATGCGAGGACCCCAGACCTCGTCGGGCTCGCCCATGGAGACCCACACGTCGGTGTAGACCACGTCGGCGCCGGTGACGCCCTCGGTGACATCGGTCGTGAGCTTGCAGGTGCCGCCCATCTCCTCAAAGATCGGCGCACAGGCGTCGATGACGTCTGCGGCGGGCATGCAGTCCTCGGGGCCGCATGCCACAAAGTTCATGCCCAGCTTGGCGCAGACCACCATGAGCGAGCGGGCCACGTTGTTCTTGCAGTCGCCCATGAACACCAGGGTGCGGCCGGACACGTCCTCGCCAAACTCCTCCTGAACCGTGAGGATGTCGGCGAGCATCTGGGTCGGATGCCACTCGGTGGTGAGTCCGTTCCACACCGGCACACTGGCGTTATCGGCCAACGCCTCGACGTCTGCCTGCGCAAAGCCGCGAAACTCGATGCCATCGTAGAAGCGCTCGAGAACGCGGGCGGTGTCCTCGATGGACTCCTTGGTGCCTATCTGACTCGAGCCGGGGTCCAGGTAGGTCACGCCCATCCCCAGGTCCATGGCGCCCACCTCAAACGAGCAGCGGGTGCGCGTGGAGGTCTTCTGAAACAGCAGGACGATGTTCTTGCCCTCCAGATACCGGTGCGGGGTGCCCGTCAGCTTGAGGTTCTTGAACTGGCGGGAGAGCTTGAGCAAGTACTTGATCTCAGGGGTGGTGAAGTCCAGCAGCTTGAGAAAATCGCGGCCGGAGAGGCTCGTGGGCATGTGAGGTTCCTTTCTCCCGGGTGCACGGAGCAAAGCTTGGCGCAGTCTTGCATGATAGCAGCAGGCAGCCCGCCCGTTGCGAGGCGGTCCCGCGAGGCCGCCGCCCGACGGCGATCGACCGACAGGCATCCCTCGCAGCATCCGGGCGACAAGAGCCGCGCTAACGGTCCCGCGCGGCTTCAGGGTACTGCGCGACCTCGGCCAACTCCAGCTCCCCAAAGACCCGGAGAACCGCGGAGACGTACTCGTCGACCTTGCGCACCTTCTTGAGAAGCCGCCGGACTGCAGGCGGATCCGCAAACGCATACACGGCATAGGCCCACCACTCCTTCATGCGGGCCACCGCGTTGCCGCCCATCTCCTCCTCGTAGGCAGCAAACAGCGCATCGTGGAAGCGCCGCAGCTCATCGCGGCTGGCAGCGGGACCGCCGCCCGCCATGCGCGCCAGCGCCGGGTTTGCGAGAAGCCCCCGGCCCAGCATCACATGGCGCGTGGCCGGGTACCGGGCCGCAAGCAGCGCAACGTCGTCGCAGGTAAAAAGGTCGCCGTTGTAGGCGACGGGAAACGGCGCCTCCTCGAGCGCCCTGCTGTAGAGCTCCTGGCGGGGGATGCCCCGATAGAGGTCCTTCTGAACGCGCGGATGCACG
>OMWF01000232.1 GCA_900314665.1 uncultured Actinomycetes bacterium | reverse complement strand
GACCCCCCGGCGTGCCAGCTGCAACGCCGCCTCGCAGCCGGCGAGGCCGCCTCCGATGATGCTCACCTGTGCCGTCATGCCCGTCTCCACCGCTTTCGCTTGCGCCCCCTGATGTGCGAGTCGTATTGTACGCAAAACCCGCCGGCCACATGACGTGCACGGGCGGCGGAGGTCAGCTGCCGGCAGGGGCGGGCGACGACGCCGCTCGCATGGGCAATCAATAAGACGCCCCGAGCAGGTCGCGGCGCCCGCCGCAAACGGAGCTGGGCCCCGCGCCCGTTCTACGCCTCCTCCTCGCAGGGCTTTCCGGCCGCAGCCCCGATCCGCCCGCCGGCGGCAGAGGTCAGCCCAATGCGCGCCTCGACGGCCGCCCCGTAGCGGCCGTCCCGGTAGCGCTCCACCTCTCCCGCAAGCTCGAGCTGGGCGAGCTCCGCCATCAGTACCGAGATATCGACCCGCGCCTCGCGGGCCAGGGCGTCGGGCCTCATCGGAGAGGCGGTCAGCGCCCGCAGCACCCACGTGCGAAGCGACGCTCCCCCCTCCCCCTCGGACTCGCCCGGCAAGGCGCCGACCAGCTGCTGGTCAGTCATCAGCATGAGCCCGAAGCAGCCGGTCAGGGCGTCGAGAAAGGACCGCTCGTCGTAGACCGGGATGGCTCCCTGGCCCAGGAGCCGATTGGATCCCGCGGATTCGGGCGAGAAGATCGACCCCGGCACGACCAGGACGTCGCGACCGTCGGCAAGGGCCGCGTCGGCGGTGGAGAAGGTGCCCGAGCCGAGGCCCGCCTCCACGATGAGGATGGCCCGCGCCAAGCCCGCGATGATGCGGTTGCGGCGCACGAAGGTGTGCCGGCGCGGGCTCGTCCCCCAGGGAAGTTCCGAGACGACCGCCCCACCGGTAGCGATGATGCGCTGGTAGAGGCTGTGCGCATTGGCCGGATAGCAGTAGTCGGCACCAGAGCCCGCCACTGAGACCACGGTTCCGCCGGCGTCGAGGGCCGCCGTCTGGGCGGCCTGGTCGCAGCCGATGGCCCCGCCGGATATGACGGTGATCCCCTGCAGGGCAGCGCATCCTGCGAAGAGCTTGGCGCAGGAAAGCCCGTAAGGCGTCGCCTTGCGCGCCCCCACCACCGCCAGCCCCGGTCTTGCGAGCACCGCCGGATCGCCAATGCCGCGCAAGACCTGCGGCGGGTCTGCGGTGAGTGCAAGCTGGCCCGGGTACCGCTCGTCTGCGCCCCCGAGCTCGAAGCGGGGGCCGGACACCGCGCGACGTTCGCTCATCTGCCTTCCCCCGTCCTGAATCCGGCAGCCTCCAGCAGGTGCTCGGCTTCGACGCTTTCTGACTGCTCGAGGTCGGCGATGGTGCGCGCCACCTTGAGGATGCCCATCACACCCCTCCCAGAGAGGTGGTGCCTGCGCGCCAGGGCCTCGAACATGGCGCGCACCTGCGACGTGAGCCCGCAACTGGCGAGCAGCGCCTGACCGGGGGCGAGTCCCCTGCGCTCAAGGCGCCTGTTCCGCGCCGCCGCCCGCTCCCGCGCGGCCATCACCTGCTCGCGCAGGGTCGCCGAGGTGCTCCCCCGTCCGGTGTCGAGCACCTTGCCGGGGTCGCTCCGGGGGACGTCGACGCGCAGGTCGATACGGTCGATCAGAGGCCCGCCGATGCGGCCTTGGTAGCGGGCCACCACCGACTCGGGGCAGGTGCACCTGCGATCGGGGTCGCCCAGATACCCGCACGGGCAGGGGTTGCTGGCGGCCACCAGCATGAACCGCGCCGGAAAGGTCACCATGCCGTCGGCGCGCACCAGCGAGACCGACCCGTCCTCCAAGGGCTGGCGCAGCATCTGCAGCACATGGGGCGAGAACTCGGGCATCTCGTCCAGAAACAGCACGCCGTTATGCGCCAGCGACACTTCTCCGGGACGCAGCGGGTTGCCCCCGCCCAGAAGCCCGGCCGCCGTGGCGGTGTGATGCGGCGCCCGGAAGGGGCGCTCCCCCGCCAGCAGGCGGTCGATGGACTGCCCGGCGACGCTGGCGATAAGCGCTGATTCAAGCATCTCGTCCGAGGTCAGGGGCGGCAGAATGGTGGGCAGGCGCCGCGCCAGCATGGTCTTGCCCGACCCCGGCGGCCCCACCATCATGAGGCCGTGCTGGCCGGCGGCGGCGATCTGCAAGGCCCGTTTGGCCAGGTCCTGACCGGCAATGTCGGCAAAGTCGAGCGACTCGCAGCTCGCGAGCCGGGCGCGGGGCGCCGGGCCGAGCTCGCTCGAGCCGAGCCCTCCCCGTTTGAGCAGGGCGAGCGTGGGAAGCTCCGCGTAGGGCAGCCCGGGCACAGGCAGGCCGACCCCGGTCAGCGGCGCGGAAATCATCCCCTTGCCCAGGCGCCTCGTCGCCAGGGCGTAGGCGACCATCCCCCGCACAGCGTGGACCTCCCCGGTAAGCGAGAGCTCTCCCACCGCGACCCGTCCCCTGACGAGCGCCGGGTCTATCTGCTCGCTTGCACAGAGCAGCCCCAACGCGATGGGGAGGTCGAACCCCGATCCGGTCTTCTTGAGCGGTCCCGGCGCCAGGTTGACCACCACCTTGCCAGCGGGGACCGAAAAACCGCAAGCCCGAACTGCCGAGCGCACGCGTTGACGCGCCTCCTGCACCGCCGCGTCGGGCAGTCCCACGATCTCGATGCCGGGCAGCCCGGGCGCCACCTCCACCTCGGCATGCACCGGCACCGCCTCCACGCCCCGCAGCGTGAACGTCTCGATGCAGCAGCTGGTCATCATTCACCTGCTGCATAGAACGCGTTGCGATGGTGGCGCAGGAAGGCCCGATGGGGGCCGAGCACGAGGATGGCGACCACGTCAAAGCGCACGTTGAACGAGCCCTCGAGGCGCTTGTCGGCCAGATAGCAGGCGGCGATTTGCTCGTAGCGATGCCGCTTCTGCGGGGTCACGGCATCCTCAGGGAAGCCCTCCCTGTGTCCCGACCGGGTCTTGACCTCGACAAATACCAGGTCCTCGCCGTCAATCGCAATGAGGTCGGCCTCTCCGTAGCGGCAGCGCCAGTTGCGCTCCACCAGCTCATAGCCACGGCGCAGGAGGAAGGTCCCGGCAACTCGCTCGCCCAGCTGGCCGAGCTCAATGCGGTCGTCCTCCTCCCCGTTGGCGCGGGGCGTCTTCTCATAAAGCTGATGCGCCTCATCGGCATCGAGCTGCACCTTGAGGTCGAAGCCCCCGGTGCACGTGCCGCTGATGGTGGCCACGGCACCATCCCGGACGTCCTCGTCGCAGCCATCCCAATTCTCATCCTGATAATCCCACATGCCTGGCTCCTCTCGCCTCGTCGGTTGGGAGCCCAAGCATGTGCTAGATGGGGGCTGTTGTCGCAGAACAAAGTGCACGGTCGCCTGACCCCGGGTCGACCGCCACCTGACTCTGGGCCGACCGCCATCTGGCCCCGAGCCGACCGCCGCTTGACCCGGGCTTGGCGCCGGACCGACTCCGGCATTGCGAACACCCGACCGTTTTCTGACGAGCACCCGACCGCTGCCTGACGATTGCCCGACCGCAAAGCCTCGTCTTGCCAACCCGGGCCTGGCCGCAACCCGACCGCGACCCGACCGCAGTCCAACCGGAGCCCGGTGGCGCCTGGCGGAGCGCCGGCGCGCCCGAGAGACGCTTCCCGACCAATGTCCAACCAGCTCCGGGCCGCTTCCTCAAGCCCTCAGAACAAACGTGGCTGGTTATCAAGAAACCCCTGGCAGAAGCTGCGACGATGGAACTCGCTCAACCCCAGCCGCTTGATGGCGGCGATGTGGTCGGGGCTCGCGTAGCCCTTTGACTGGGCGAGGTGGTACCCGGGGAACTCCGCATCGGCGGCCACCATCAGCTCGTCGCGCGTGACCTTGGCCACGATGGAGGCGGCGGCGATGCAGGCGATCTTCGCGTCGCCCTTGACGATGCAGCGCTCCTTTGGATGGGCGTGCACCGGGTTTCCGTCGATGAGAACGGCATCGGGGTCAAGCCCCGTGTTCTCGACTGCCTCCGCCATCGCCTGACGCAGGCAGGAGGCCATGCCCTGCTCGTCGATGACCTCGGGCGGAATGTGGGCGATGCCGATGCCCGCTGCGCAGGCGCGTATCTGCCGGGCGAGCTCGACCCGTCGCTCCGGAGTCAGTTGCTTGGAGTCGTTCAGCCCGAGGACCAGCGGCTCTTCAGGCAGGCAGACCGCGGCCACGGTGAGCGGCCCGGCAACCGCCCCCCGCCCCACCTCGTCGACGCCGACAACGACCCCGTCTCCCCCCAGCTCGCGCATGAGACGGTACTTCTCCCTGGTCTCGGCCACAAGCCGGGCGTGCTTTTCCGCCCGCTTCCGAGCCTTGGCGACGGCGCTTCTGACCCCCGTGCGCGGATCTGCCGCATAGCGCTCGATAAGCCGCTCGAGCTCATGCCCTGAGGCCGTCTTGAGCTCCGCGGAGATGTCGCTCACGCTGCCATACCCGCTCATATGGGATTGGTCGCCCATGGTCCTCCTCAGCTCTCATCGCTCCTAAGCATACCGTTACCGGCTGCGACGGATTGAGATTTGCCAGCTCGCGGGCGATCGGCAGCGGGCAGGCGTCCTTCCGGGATGCGCGGGCGCCTCGCCCTGCCTCCTCCAACGCCCCGTGGATAGCCCCGTTCTGCCAAAGCCGCAAGCGCCTTCTCGCGCACATCGGAGCCACGGACCAGGATTGCAGCTGTCGCCACGTGCATCGGGTCGCAAGGGCTTTCTCGCGCACATCGGAGCCACGATCGCCCCGGCCTGCCCCGTGCACGCAAAAGGGCGCCGCCCTAAAAGGACGACGCCCTCTGCGTTTCTATCCGATTGGGGAAGTGGCCTAGTAGCCGCGCTCCTTGATGCGAGCGGCCTTGCCCACCTTGTCGCGCAGGTAGTAGAGCTTGGCGCGACGGACCTTGCCGTAGCGGACGACCTCGATCTTGTCGATCTTGGGCGAGTGCACCGGGAAGGTGCGCTCGACGCCGACGGAGAACGAGATCTTGCGAACCGTGAAGGTCTCGCGGGCACCAGCGCCGTGACGGCGAATCACATCGCCCTGGAAGACCTGGATGCGCTCGCGGTCGCCCTCCTTGATGCGGTAGTGGACCTTGACGTTGTCACCGACATGGAAGTCGGGGATGTCGGTGCGGATCTGCTGCTGTTCAATAGCACGGATGATATCCATTACGGTGGTTCCTGTCCCTCGTGACTTACAACGAAACTCAAGCCCTTACCAGGGCACGGCTAATCAGTATACCCAACTCCCCAAGCTCACGGCAAGCCGAATCCCGTGAGGGTCATAAGAGCCGCTTAATGGCAGGTATACGCCGGGTGCCGACGCTCATCCGACCACGGTTTCGACCGAATCGCCCACGCGAACAGATGCAGGACACGCCTCCACCCGGTCATCATGGCGGGCAAGCACCCTACAGCACGAGCATCAGCAGGGCGTAGACCCCCACTCCCACCACGATGCACAGGGCCAGGCTCTTGGTCTTGACCGCCACGGCCACCACCGCCAGGGCGGCGATTAGCGGCATGACCGCCGGCCAGATCCCCGCGGCAAAGGTGACAGGGTTGAAGAGGTCGTTGGTCACCAGCGCAGCGAAGGCGCAGACCGGCACGAAGTCGAGCGCCCGGGCCAGCCCCTGGGGCAGCTCGCGGTTGGCGAGCAGCAGCAGGGGCACCGTCCTGAACGCGAAGATGGAGCCCGCGCAGACGGCCGCGATGATCCAGAAGGTGCTCCACGCCATCAGCGCTCATCCCCCTTGCGCGGCGACGCGGCCGCATCGCCCTGATGCTGGTCGGTACTGTTGCGGAGCGGCATGAGCATGCCCACCACGATGCCGAAGACCGCGCCGGCAAAGATCGCCACGCCGCCCACGCCCAGAAGCTTGCAGGCGATGACGCCCGCCGCCGCGGCCAAGCCCGCCACCGCCTTGCTGGCGTTGAAGCGCTGTGAGGCAAGCAGGCAGATGAAGATCGAGGTCATCGCAAAGGAGGCGATGGCAGTGGGGATGGATACCGAGCTGCCGATGACGGCCCCGGCGGTCACCGAGGCCACCCAGGTGGCAAAGGAGAAGAGGTTGACCCCCGTGGCCTGCCAGGGCGTCCAGTTGCCCACCTCGAGGTGGAACAGGTTGACCCCGAAGGACTCGTCGGTGACGGTCCCGGCGAAGAGCGTGGAGAGTCCCTTGCCCACCCCCTTGAAGAAGGGGGCCAGGCTCGAGGCGTAGAGCATCTGGCGGGTGTTGACGAGGGCCACCGAGGCCATCACGGCACCTACCGGAGAGCCTGCCAGGAGCATGTTGGGCACCATGTACTGGCCTGCGCCGGAGTACATGCAGGCGGTGAGCAGAAACGTCTGCAGCACGCTCATCCCCGCGGTGTGGCAGAGGATGCCGGCGGGAAGCCCCAGCACGATGTAGCCGAGCATGATGGGCAGCGCCGCCTTGAAGGTGGCGGCCATCCGTTGCCCCCGGATCTGTTGCTGCTCGTTTGCCATCGGTGCTTCCTAACGCGGCCACCGGCGCGGAATGAAGATGCGCTCATAGGCCCTCAGGGCGTAGCGGTCGGTCATGCCCGCCACGTAGTCGGTCACCGCCCGCTCGGGGTCTCCCCTGGCTATGCGCATGCTCTCCTCGGGCACCTCGTCAAGATGCTCGATGTAGTGGTTGAAGAGGGCGCAAACCAGGTTGAAGGCCTTGGGGTCCTCGCCCTTGGCGTCGGCGGCGGTGTACACGTGCTCAAACAGGTAGGAGCGCAGCTCCATCATGGCGTCCCAGAGCGGTTTGGAGAGCTGTATGTCACCGGCCTTGTCAGAGGCGCCGATGAGGTCTCTCACCAGGGTGGAGATGCGCTGCGAGTGGGTGGACCCCAGAAGCGCGTGGGTGGAGGCGGGCAGCATGTCCTCGGTGATCACGCCGGCCCGAACCGCGTCGTCGATGTCATGGTTCACGTAGGCGATGCGGTCGCAGACCGCCACGATGCGCCCCTCCAGGGTCCGGGCGCGCCTCGGCCCCGTGTGGCAGACGATGCCGTCACGCACCTCCGCGGTGAGGTTGAGGCCCTGGCCGCCCTTGGCGATGGCCTCCACCACCCGCAGCGACTGCCGGTTGTGGTTGAAGAGCTCCCTGGCCTCCTGGGAGGCGGGGTCGATGCCGCGCCGCAGCGCCAGGCAGTGGCGCAGCGCAAACTCGCCGGTGTGGCCGAAGGGCGTATGACCCAGGTCGTGGCCCAGCGCCACCGCCTCGGTCAAATCCTCGTTGAGCCCCAGGGCGCAGGCTGCCGAGCGCGCGATCTGCGCCACCTCCAGGGTGTGCGTGAGGCGGGTCCGGTAATGGTCTCCTTCGGCGGCGATGAACACCTGGGTCTTGTGCGAGAGCCGCCTGAAGGCCTTGCAGTGCAGGATGCGGTCCCGGTCCCGCTGGTAGCAGGTGCGGTACGGGTCTGGCGCCTCGGGCTTCTCGCGCCCCATCGACTCGTCCGAGAAGGAAGCCGCAGGGCTGAGCAGCAGGTGCTCCGCCCGCTCGCGGTCGCCGCGCGTCAACTGCATGGCCTTCTCCTCTCCTCTTCCTGCGCACGCAAAGGGCCAGGCGCTCCGGTGCGTGACGCCCGCGGGCGCTCTGGCTGCATCCTGGACACGTAAAGGGCCCGGCTCCGTTTGAGAGCCGGGCCCCACGTTAACGCTTTTGACCCGTACTGTCAGGTGCCTTACGCGCGCGGGTTGGCGATGGCGGCCTGCGCAGCGGCCAGGCGAGCCAGAGGCACGCGGTAGGGCGAGCAGGACACGTAGTCGACGCCCTTGTTATGCAGGATCTTGACAGAGTCGGGATCGCCGCCGTGCTCGCCGCAGACGCCCACCTTGAGGTTGGGGTTGCTCTGCTTGCCGAGCGTGAGGCCGTGCTGGACCAGGTTGGCCACGGCGCTGTCGATGGTCTCGAAGGGGTTGCGCGGAAGCAGCTTCTTGGACAGGTAGGTGCCCATGAACTTGCCCTCGGCGTCGTCGCGGGAGAAGCCGAAGGTGGTCTGCGTCAGGTCGTTAGTGCCGAAGGAGAAGAAGTCGGCGTACTTGGCGATCTGATCGGCGGTGAGGGCAGCGCGCGGCAGCTCGATCATGGTGCCGATGGGAATCTCGAGCTCGACGCCCTCCTGGTCGGCGACCTCCTTGACCACCGCGGAGATCTGCTCGCGCAGCAGGTGCAGCTCGTTGTCGACGCACACCAGCGGGACCATGATCTCGGGCTGCGGGTTCTTGCCCTGCTTCTTGAGCTTGGCGGCGGCGGTGGCGATGGCGCGGGTCTGCATCTCGGTCAGCTCGGGGTAGAGGATGCCGAGGCGGCAGCCGCGCAGTCCCAGCATGGGGTTGGCCTCGACGAAGCCGTCGATCTGGGCCAGGAGCTTGCGCTTGGCCTCGAGATCGGTCTTGTCGGCGCCGTTGTCCTCCATGTGGGCGATCTCGACCTCGAGGGCGCGGGGGTCGTCGAGGAACTCGTGCAGGGGCGGGTCGAGCAGGCGGACGATGACGGGCAGCCCGTCCATGGCCTCGAACATGCCGAGGAAGTCGCCGGTCTGAGCCTCGTAGAGGTCGGAGAGCGCCTGGTCCTTGACCTTCTGGTCGTCGGTCAGGATGTAGTTCTGGATGATCTGCTTGCGGTCGCCCAGGAACATGTGCTCGGTGCGGTCGAGGCCGATGCCCTCGGCTCCGAAGCTGCGGGCGAGCTGCGCGTCGGCGGGATTGTCGGCGTTGGCGCGCACGCCGATCTGGCGGTACTCGTCAGCCCAGCCGAGGATGGTGTCGAGGTCGCCGGTCATCTCGGGCATGACCAGGTTGACGGCGCCCAGCACCACGATGCCGCTGGTGCCGTCGATGGAGATGACGTCGCCCTCATGGATGACCACGTCGGTGCCCTTGACCTTGGCGGTCTTGGACTCGGCGTCGATCTGCAGGGCGTCGGCGCCGCAGACGCAGGGGGCGCCCATGCCGCGGGCGATAACCGCCGCATGGCTGGTCTTGCCGCCGTGGCTGGTGAGGATGCCCTCGGCTGCGACCATGCCGCCCAGGTCGTCAGGGGTGGTCTCCCAGCGGACCAGGACCACCTTGCGGCCGGCTTCATGGGCGGCCACGGCGTCCTTGGCGGAGAAGACCGCCTCGCCCACGGCCGCGCCCGGCGAGGCGTTGAGGCCCTTGGCCAGCACGTCGTAGGTGGCGTTCTTGTCGAACTGCGGGTGCATGAGCTGATCGAGCTGGTCGGGGTCGATGCGAGTGACCGCAGTGCGTTTGTCGATCAGGCCCTCCTGCTCCATCTCGATGGCCACGCGCAGGGCGGCGGCGGCGGTGCGCTTGCCCACGCGGGTCTGGAGCATCCAGAGCTTGCCCTGCTCAATCGTGAACTCGATGTCCATCATGTCGCGGTAATGGTTCTCGAGGATCTCGAACACCTTGTACAGCTCGGCGCCGGCCTCCTCGAGGCCCGGGATGGAGCGCAGGTCGGAGATGGGCTGGGTGTTGCGGATGCCGGCCACCACGTCCTCACCTTGGGCGTTGACCAGGAAGTCGCCGTAGCGCTCGTTGGTGCCGTCGGCGGGGTTGCGGGTGAAGGCCACGCCGGTGGCCGAGGTGTCGCCCTTGTTGCCGAAGACCATGCACTGCACGTTGACCGCGGTGCCCAGGTCCTCGGGGATCTTGTTCTGTTTGCGGTAGATGATGGCGCGCTCGTTGCCCCAGGAGCCGAATACGGCGCGGATGGCGAGGTCGAGCTGCACGTTGGGATCCTGCGGGAACTCGACCTTGCCATTGACCACGAGCTGCGGGTAATCGGCCCCGGAGACGTTGTCGGTGAAGATCTGCTTGAACTCGGCGACCAGGGCCTCGAGGTCCTCGGCCAGAAGCTCGGTGTCGCTCTGCACGCCGCGGATGATCTTGCGGGCGGCGATGGCGTTCTCAAAGAGGTCGCCGTCGATGCCCATCACCACGTTGGAGAACATTTGCACGAAGCGGCGGTAGGAGTCCCAGGAGAAGCGGGGGTTGCCGGTCTGCTTGATGAGGCCCTTGATGGACTCGTCGTTGAGGCCGAGGTTCAGGACCGTGTCCATCATGCCCGGCATGGAGATGGGGGCGCCGGAACGGACCGAGACGAGCAGCGGGTCGACCGGGTCGCCCAGCTTCTTGCCGATGCGCTCCTCGAGGTCGACGCGGTGGGCCTGGATGTCCTCTACCACGCCCTCGGGGAACTCGTTGCCGTTGTGGTAGTAGTCCATGCAGGTCTGGCAGGAGATGGTGAATCCCGGAGGCACGGGAAGGCCGATGCGCGCCATCTCGGCGAGGTTGCAGCCCTTGCCGCCAAGCACGGCGGCCATGCTCTTGTCGCCCTCGGTAACGTCGTTGCCCTGCGCGTCTCTGCCGAACTTGAACACCCTTTGGTTCTCAGACAACTTAACGCTCCTCAATCTCGTGGCGCACCCTCGCACGGGCGGCCTGACCATAGGTCTCTGGCCTGCGCGAACGCCCCGAGGTCCCGCCAATGCCAAGGGGACGTCCTGGTGCTCGCGCATGCCATAGCCTGCTATGTTACACAATCGCAACGTTCCTGTTGCGTCTGTTTACGCCGGTTCAGGCTCAGAGGCCCCATACTTCTCCGCAGCTGCATGGTAGTAACGCAGAATCTCCTGGGCCGTCTCCTCGATGGCCCGGTCGTTGGTGCGGATGACGATGCACCCCAGCCGCCTCATCAGCCGGCGCGCCTCATCCAGGTCCTCCTGGACCCGCTCGATGTCGGCGTAGGTGCCGGCCACCCCCACCGCCCGACCCAGGCGCCGGTAGCGAATCTCGCTCAGGGTCTCGGCGGTGGACATGAGCCCGAAGAGGCGCCAGGCGGGTATGTCCCAGACCTGCTTGGGGGGGTCGATGCCGGGCACCAGCGGGATGTTGGCCGTCTTGTAGCCCTTTGAGGCGAGAAACATCGAGAGCGGCGTCTTGGAGGTCCGGGAGACGCCGAGCAGCACGATGTCGGCGTCGGCGAGCCCCTCCGGGTTGCGCCCGTCGTCGTGGTTGATGGAGAACTCCATGGCGTCGATGCGCTTGAAGTAGCCGTCGTCGGTGACCCTGATGCCGCCGGGGTTGCCGCTCGGCTCCTGCTTCAAGGCCCGGCTCATAGCGTCGATGGCGGGGCCGATCAGGTCCACCGCGAAGATGCCGCGCTTGGCGCAGAGGTAGATGACCTGAGCCCGCAGCTCGTGGCTGGCGATGGTGTGGAAGAGGATCATGTTGGGCTCTTCCGGGGTCAGGTGCGCGTCGATGAAGGCGTCGACCTCGTCGACCGAGCGCACCTTGGGCAGCCGCTCGATGCGGCAGTGCCCGGCTGGAAACTGGCTGGCGGCGGCGAACGCCACCGCCGCGGCGGTGTCCCCGAGCGAGTCGCTCACCACGTATACCACCGGCAGATCGTCCATCGAGTCCCCTCTCCTCCGTTGGCAGTCTCAGGAGCGGAGGGCCCGCGGTCATGCGGCGGGCCCTCCGATGCAGCTGCTAGCCGCGGACCCCCTCCAGGCGATCGAGCGCAGCGATGCCGCTGAAGGCGGCCACGAAGCGGTTCAGGAGCCGCAGATGGCGCTCGCGCACCGCCTGGTCCTCGTCCATTACCAGCACCGCGTCGAAGAAGGCGTCGATGGGGGCGCGCAGGCCGGCCAGCGCCGCCAGGGCGGCGTCCACATCGTGCGCCTGCCGCGCGGACGACAGACTGCCCTCGGCGGCCTTGAGCGCATCGAGCAGGTTCTGCTCGTCGGGACCGAGGCCGGCCTCGTCGGAAAGCGGGCCCAAGGCCGGGTCGGCCAGGTTGGCGGCGCGGGCGTAGGCGGTGGAGAGGTCGTCGAAGAGCTCGGGGTCGTGGGTGCGGGCGTCGGCCAGGGCCTGGGCGCGGCGACGGACGTCGACGGGCTCGAGCGAGCCGGTGGCGATCACCGCCTCCACCACGTCGGGAGCCAGGCCCGAGTCCTTGAGGATGACCGCCAGTCGGGTCTTGAGGAAGTCCAGCACCTGCCGGCGCAGCTCGTCCTCGTCGAACTCGACCTCGCCCAGGTAGGAGGCGATGGAGGCGTCAACGGCGGCGGCCAGGCTCACCGGCAGGCCGGAGAGCAGGATGTTGATGACGCCGATGGCGGCGCGGCGCACGGCGTAGGGGTCGCTCGAGCCGGTGGGCGCCTGGCCGATGGCGAAGATGCCGCAGATGGTGTCGAGCTTGTCGCCCAGGGCCACCAGCTTGCCAGCATCGTTTCTGGGCAGCTCGTCGCCGGCAAAGCGGGGCCGGTAGTGGTCGCTGATGGCCTGTGCCACCTCGGGGCCGTCACCCTCCGCCAGCGCGTAGTAGCCGCCCATCACACCCTGCTGGCTGGTGAACTCGATGACCGCCTGGGTGACGAGGTCCGCCTTTGCGAGAAGGGCGGCGCGCTCGGCCGCCCTGGCCGTGCCCTCGTCGATGCCCGCCTCGGAATCGCACATGGCGTGCACCACGGCCCGGATGCGCTGGGTCTTGTCGAAGACCGAGCCCAGCTTCTCCTGGAAGGTGACGCGTTTGAGGTCGGCCACGTAGCTCTCCAGCGGGCGCTTGAGGTCCTCCTGGTAGAAGAACTCGGCGTCGGCCAGGCGCGAGCGCACCACGCGCGAGTTGCCGTCGACGATGGTCTGCTCGCAGGCGGGGTCGCCGTTGCTGGTGATGATGAAGCTGTTGGCGAGGTTGCCCTGCCCGTCGTACATCGGGAAATAGCGCTGGTGCTTGAGCATGGCCTCGGTGATGATCTCCGCAGGCACCTTGAGGAAGCGGTCCTCGAAGTGGCCCACCATAACCGTGGGGCGCTCGACCAGGTTCACGACCTCCTTGAAGGTGCCCTCGGGCACCCGGGCGGCAAGCCCCGTGCGCTTCTCGGCGGCGGCGATGCCCTCGCGGATCATCTGCGCGCGCCTCTCGGCATGCGCCACAACGTGGGCCTCCTCGATCAAGGCCTGGTAGCCATCGGCGTCAGGCACCACGATCCGGCGGTCGTCGGTCAGGCGGTTGCCGCGGGTGACGTTGCCGGCCACGAGGCCGGCGAAGGAGGCGGGGACCACCTCGTCGCCGTAGAGGGCCAGGAGCCAGCGCACCGGCCGGGCGAAGGTCTCGTGGCGCGCGCCCCAGCGCTGGGACTTGGGCCAGGAGATGGCGCCGGGAACGGCCGAGAGCACCTCGGCGAGCACCTGCTGGGCCGGGCGGCTCGGCTCGCGCACGATGGCGTAGACGTACTCCTTTCCGCCCTCCTCTCCCCGCTCGAGGTCCTCGACGGCCACGCCCTTGCCGCGGGCGAAGCCCTGGGCGGCCTTGGTGGGCTCGCCGTCCTTGAAGGCGATGGCCACCGCCGGCCCGCGCATCCGCTGTTCGAGGGCCTCGGTGGACTCGGCCACCTCGGTCACGCGGATCGCGAGTCGGCGCGGGGTCGACATCACGTCGTAGGCGCCGTGCCTCAGGCGCGCCTTGTCGAGGCCCTCCTCGACCAGCCGGCCAAATTGCTCGGCGGCCTTGTAGAGGGGGATGGCGGGAAGTTCCTCGGTTCCGATCTCAAACAGCAGGGAGCGGGTCATTTGGCCTCACCGCCCTTCAGGGCCACCTCATTGAGGTAGCACTCGCAGGCCGCCTTGCAGATGGTGCGGTTGCGCAGGAGATACGCCTGGCGCTCGGTCGCCGAGATGGCGCCCCGGGCATCGAGGATGTTGAAGACGTGCGAGCACTTGAGGACCGACTCGTAGGCGGGCAGCGGGAGCTTGCGCTCGACCAGGTCGAGGCACTCCTGCGCAAAGTCCTCGTACTGGCGGCGGAGCATCTCGACGTTGGCGTGCTCGAAGTTGTAGGCCGAGAACTCGCGCTCGTTTTCCAGGTAGACGTCGCCGTAGGTGAAGACGGAGCCGTCCGGGCGGCGGGTCCAGACCAGGTCGTAGACCGAGTCGACGCCCTGGATGTACATGGCAAGGCGCTCCAGGCCGTAGGTGATCTCGACCGGCACGGGATCGACCTCGATTCCGCCCACCTGCTGGAAGTAGGTGAACTGGGTGACCTCCATGCCGTCGAGCCACACCTCCCAGCCCAGACCCCAGGCGCCCAAGGCCGCGCTCTCCCAGTCGTCCTCCACGAAGCGCACGTCGTGCATTGAGGGGTCGATGCCGATTCTCTTGAGGCTTCCCAGGTAGAGCTCCTGGCTGTCGGCCGGCGAGGGCTTGATGAGGACCTGGAACTGGTAGTAGCGCTGCAGGCGGTTGGGGTTGTCTCCGTAGCGGCCGTCGGCAGGGCGGCGGCAGGGCTGCACGTAGGCGGTGGCCCAGGGCTTGGGCCCGAGCGAGCGCAGCAGGGTGGCGGTGTGGTCGGTGCCGGCGCCCACCTCGACGTCGATGGGCTGCATGATGACGCAGCCCCGCTCAGCCCAGTAGCGTTGCAGCTCGAGTATGATCTCTTGGAACGTCAGCGGAGTGCTTGCCTCTGTCATTGCGCCTTCCTTTGCTCCTGCATGCCGGACTTTCAGTCGTGCCCGCCCGAGCGCTTACTCGAGCTTGCCAATATGGCTGAGCGGCCAGTAGGTGAAGAACCCGCGGCCGGTGATGCTGCTCTGCGGCACAGCCCCGAAGTAGCGGCTGTCGGCCGAGTTGGTGCGGTTGTCTCCCATGACCCAGACGCAGCCCCGGGGCACCGTGTAGGGGTAGCTGATGGCGACACCGTTCAAGGTGCGGTCGAGCGGGTAGGAGGGCTTGCCGTACGTGTAGGGCTCATTGCGCGCCACCCCGTCCACATACACGGTGCCGTCACGCAGGTCGACGGTCTGGCCCTCGGTGGCGATGACCCGCTTGACCAGGGTTCGCGAGGGGTCCGCCGGGTCTTGGAAGGTGACGATGTCGCCCGCGTGCGGGGTCAGGTCGACCTTCTCGGCCAGCACCATGTCCCCGATCTCGATGGTGGGCTCCATGGAGCCGGTGGGAATCTGATAGGGCTCGACCACATAGGTGCGCAGCAGGAAGGCCGCCAGCAGGGCTACCGCAAAGACGATGAGGAAGTCGACCAGGCCGTGTCCCCTGCGCTCTGGTGCGTCGTGCCTGCCCATCAGCCCTCCCCTCGCACTGCTCGTGCGGTGTAGTCGATGTAGTCCTGCTCGCCGTATTCATGCCGCTCGGCCACCTGCCGGGCAAAGTCGCGCTCGTCATCCGAAAGGGACGCGGCGTCCAGCAGGTCGGGGCGCAGCAGCGCGGTGCGGCGCAGCGACTGGCGGCGGCGCCATGCATCGACCTTAGCATGGTCTCCCGAGAGCAGGATGCTCGGCACCGCGAGCCCCCTGCAGTCGGCCGGCCTGGTGTACTGGGGGAATTCGAGAAGCCCGTCGGAGAAGGACTCCTCCACCGGGCTTGCCGCGTCCCCCAACACCCCCGGCACGAGCCGCACCGTGGCGTCGATAACTGCCAAGGCGGCCATCTCGCCGCCGGTGAGCACGAAGTCGCCCAGTGAGATGACGAGGTCGGCCCGCGAGTAGACCCGCTCATCCATGCCCTCGTAGTGGCCGCAGACAAAGATGAGGCGCTCCTTGCGGGAGAGCTCCCCGGCCATAGCCTGGTCGAAGCGCCGCCCCGCGGGCGAGAAGAAGATCACTGTGCCCGCGGGGCCCTCCTGCTGCAGGTCGTCGAGGGCATCGAAGACGGGGTCCGGTTTCATGAGCAGCCCCTGGCCCCCGCCGTAGATCTGGTCATCGGTGGTGCGGTGCCGGTCATGCGTCCAATCGCGCAGGTCGTACGCCGTGAAGGCGAGCTTTCCCGCAGCTTGGGCGCGTCCCATGATGGAGCAGGACAGAGGGGCGGTGAGCATCTCGGGGAAGGTGGTGAGGGCGTCGACAATCATCTTGGCGTCTCCTCGTCACCCTCGCTGTTGAGGCCCACGAGTCCCTTGGGGAGCCGGACCACGACGGGCTCGCCCTCTTCTGAGGGGAGGGCGCAGACGAACTCCTCGACCACCGGAATCATGACCTCCCCGTATGGCCCCTCGACGGTCCAGATCTCATAGGCGGCGTTCTCCCCCACCTCGGTGATGACCCCCAGCTCGCCCAGCGACTCGTCGCAGACGCGCAGCCCGACGGCGTCGAGGGGGGTCACGCCCTCCGGATCGGCCGCCAGGTCCGCCCGGCGGGCGAGCACCAGCTTGCCGACGAGCTCACGGGCCTGGTCGATGCCGTCCACTCCAGAGAACAGAACGCCGTATCCGCGTTTGAGGTCGCGGATACGGAGCACCTCGGCGGAGCGCACGCCCTTGGCGGGCGGCGGGGTGAGGGTGACGGCGAGCCCCTCCTCCATCAGAAAAGAAAGGCCGTCGGTGGGAACCACCACGACCTCCCCTTTGATTCCTTGGGTTGTAACGACGCGGGCGATGTTGGCCCAGGCAGTCCTGTGAGAGCGCGACATGGCAGCTTCAGCCGAGAACCTCGACGTCGACGTGTCGGTCGTCCTTTGAGGCGGCGGCCCGCGCCAAGGTCCTGATGGCCTTGATGGTGTGGCCCTGCCGGCCGATGACCTTGCCCACATCCTCGGCAGCCACGCTCACCTCGATGGCGAGCGAGCCGTCCTCGTTCTCGGCGGAAGTGACCTCCACTGCCTCAGGGTCGTCGACCAGCGAGGTTACCAGCAGGTTGACGAGCGAGGCGATGTCGGTCTTGGCGTCGTCCATGGCTACTCGGCAGCCTGGCTGGCTCGAGCGTTCTTGGCCAGGCGCTGGACGGTCTCGGTCGCCTGGGCGCCCTGAGCAATCCACGCATCGTAGCGGTCAAGGTCGATCTCGACCATAACCGGCTCGGTGCGGGGGTTGTAACGGCCGATCTCCTCGATGCAGCGGCCATCACGGGCTTTGCGCTCATCGGCAACGACGATACGGTAGAACGGAGCCTTCTTGGCGCCGTGACGAGAAAGGCGGATCTTTACCACGCGAACTCCTCCAACACTACGTGGGTTCCGCTCGCGCGGCACCCGGTTCTCATTGCATAGCGGTTGCTCATTGTACGACAAGGGCGCCGCTCGGGGCAAAGACTACTCCGCCTACGGTGCGAACACCTCCACCCGGCACGCCCAGCGGCAAGCCGTTCAGGCCTCTACCTGACAAACCAGCCCTCGCGGAAGAAATCGGGGCCGCGGTTGGAGATGGGGGGCAGAGCTATCTCGCGCCATTTGTCGGGGAGGACCAGATAGAACAGGATCACGAAGAGGGCGGTCAGCACCTTGTCGATGGCCTCGATGACGAAGATGGAAATCAACTTGGAGGCCAGGTCCGGCATGGTGCTCCGGGCCAGCATGCTGTAGAGGATGCTCTCCCCCGCCCCGGTGGGCACGCCCTCATAAAGCAGATATGAGAGGGCGAGGTCCCAGCAGGTGGCGATGACGACCACCACCAGCACCACCCGCACCATCTTGATGACGGTCAGGGGCTTGCCCCGTTGAAAGGCCAGACCGTAGGCGACCGCGGTGGCGGCGGGCACCACATAGTAGAGCAGCTGCTGCGGGTCGCCCGATATGATCGCCAGATAGATGCTCGATCCCAGGCCCACCACGATGCCCGCCGCGCTCTCCAGCATGGAGGATGCCAGGGCGGTGCCGATGGTATCGAGCCACAGGGGGATGTCGGTGAGCTGGGCGACGGTGACCAGCACCACGTCCACGGCCAGGCACAGCGCCATGACGCTCAAGTAGCGCACCAGGGCCCGGTGCTCGGAGAAGTAGACCCGGATGCCGCCCTCCTCCCTGAAGGTGGCGATGATGTCGCGCAGGGGGCGGGGCCGCACGTAGTACTCGCCCTGCTCGCGCATCTTACGTATCTCGTACATGTAGCCGGCGGTCACCAGACCGGTGGGAACCGCGATGACCAGGATGCTGATGAACATCGAGATGGTGGTCACCGCCTTGCCGATGGCCCCATGCGGGTAGTAGTCGCCGTAGCCGACCGACGAGAAGGTAGTGACCGACCAGTAGATGGCGTCGAAGAAGTTGCCGAAGGTGTCCGGCTCGCAAGCGTAGAGCACCAGCGCCGACACAAAGATGTAGGCCGCCACCAGCCCCAGGACCGAGAGCAGTGAGCGCTTCTCGTTGCGCACGATGCGTCCGATGGAGAAGAGGTCGTCGAGGTAGTAGAAGGAGACGGCTATCCGCAGCACCCGCAGGTAGCCCCAGGTGGCGGGAAAGACCCCGAGGGTGGGCAGGATGCCGATGAGCTGGCAGAGGGCGATGGGCATGAACGGGTAGCGAACGAAGGGCCCCATGCCCTCAGTGCCCCCTCGCAGGTCGGCGGTGAGCCAGCGCAGGATGTAGTCGGCAAAGAGGATGTAGACCGAT
>OMWF01000233.1 GCA_900314665.1 uncultured Actinomycetes bacterium | reverse complement strand
TTGACACACTCACTTGATGTTGAGGGTGTCGCCGTCCAGATAGGTGAGGCTGCGGGCGTAGGGGTGGATGCTGGTCCTGCCCTGCCGGCTCTGCAGCAGGCGTTCCAGCCCAAAGCCCACGCCCACCCAGGTGCAGTCGATGCCCCACGCGGCATCGAGTGGATGCGGCCCCATCGACGACGAGGCCAGCTCGAGGCCGTTGGCGTCCACGGAGTCGATGCCTTCGCCGTACACCACCGACACGTCCTCCTCGGTGCCTGTGCTCCGCAGGCCGGCGGCCGTGAGCACCAGGTCCATCATCTCTGCCAGCCTCTGCTCGCGCTCCTCGACGGGCGTGCCCCATTCCACCAGGTCAACCATCGTGAACTCGGAGAGGTGCCGCTGCCCCTCGGACTCCTTCCTAAAGCACGACCCGATCTCAAAGACCCGCAGCGGCAGGGGAACCATCTGCATGAGCTTGCGAGAAACCACGTACAGCCCCGGCGCCAGCATGGGCCGCAGGCAGCTCTTGTCGTCCAGCCAAAAGACCTGCTTGCGCAGGGGCTTGTCCTCGGTGACCGACATCTTGTCGAGATGGGCCGCCGAGATGACCGTGGGCGTCACCACCCGCGTGAAGCCCGCCCCCTCAAGCGCGTCAGAGATCTGCTGCTCAAGCGTGAGCAGGCTCGGCTGATGGCGCCGCTCCAGGAGGTCGGCGATATCGGCCCTGGTGGCGGCGATGGCCTGCTTCTCGATGCGCTGAAAGAGGGCGTTTTGCGAGAGGCCCGCCACGTCCACGGCCTGCGCCAGCCGCGCCACGGCCGCTTCGACCCTCTCCGGCGTGTCGACGCCCAGCTCCTTGAGGCGCCGCACCTGCGAATCCGTAAACTCCATCAGCGAAGGCCTCCCTTGCGCTTTGAGCTGGTAAACACCGTCGAGTTGTACTTCTCAAGCTTCCAATCGGGCACCTTGCACTTGGCGCACGGCTTGGAGAACCACCTGTTGCGCAGCCAACGCGCGCTGCGACTGTTCTTGGAGTCGTGCACCGTGAAGGTCTCGCCGCAATGGGTGACGATGACCAGGTCGTCGCCGTGGGGCGTGACCGACTTCACGCCGTGCAGCACGCCGGTGCGCGACGGCCACAGCTTGACCTTGCTCACCAGCTCGTAGAGCCCCTGGTTCTTATAGAGGTAGCGCTTGGCGGCGACCTTCTCGTTGGAGACGGCGCCGCCTGCCTCCCTGGTTCCTGACGTAGCCATGAGTCCGCCTCACCTTCCCTCGCAGGAGAACGTGGCAGCGACCTGTCGCGCCAACGCAGCCCGGCCAAACCGTGCCTTGGCAGCGTCGGCGTTGGCGACCACGGCACCGCGCTTTCCCGCCGTAGTGGAGGTCAGCTGATGCAGGCAGTCGTAGTACATGGCGGCAGTGCCCAGCTCAAGCGGGTTGTGAAACACCGGCACCAGGCTGCGGACCTGGGCGGTCGGGCCCAGCGGGATGCCGGGCGCGGAGATGCGGGTCTCGGACGTGACATCGGCGGCCGTGATGAAATCGGCCCCGTTGGTGGCGTCGAGGATGTTGCGGTAGCGCGCCACACACCCGTCCTGCTCGCGCCCGGCGCCCGTGGCCTCGACGGCCGCGCTGAGGCGGGCCGGGTCCTTGTCGTAGACGGACACCGCAAAGCCGCATCCCTTGAGGTAGCGCGTCGCCGAGAGGCCCACCGGGCCGGCGCCCAGCACCAGCACCTCCCCGCCGCGGGCCATGTGGGCCAGCGCGCAGCCAAAGGCGCGCCCGGTGGCGATGCCGTTGTCGCTCATGGCGCCGCCCCGGGTGGAGACGGCCGTGAAGGTGTAGTCGTCAGCCATGAAGATAAGCTGCGCACGGGCGCGGTAGGCCTCCTCCAGGCCCGCGAGGTCGGTCTTGTCAGTCGCGCGGGCGTTGGCCCCCAGGTGGTTGAGGATGGCTACCAGCGTTTGGGCAAAGCCGCCGATAAGACCGTAGCCCGAGGTCACCGGGATGACGGCAACCCGCGGGGCGACGCCGTCGCCCACCGCGACCTGCGCGGCCAGCGCCTCATCGTGCGAGGCGAAGCCGACGGACTCGCCCGCCAGCTCGGCGATGGTGAGGCCGGTCATCTCCCTGCTCTGCCGGTCCAGGTCGCAAAGCCCTGCGGCGACTCCCTCGATCTCGCTCTCCTCAAGACGGTCGACGTCAGCGTACTTGGACATGGCCCTCCCCTTTCACGCGCATATCTGCCGATAAAAGACGCATCTGCGCGGCCGCTGCCATTTCGGCGGCGCAGCGGTCAAACCGGGCGCCCGCGCTAGCGCAATCGGGCCCGGCGGTGACGACGATGGCGCGCCACGGAGGCGCGGGAAGCGCGGTCGCAACAGCGCTGATGCCGGTGCCGGCCTCCCCTTCCACGCCCCACGCGGCGGGAACGTCGGTGAGCACGGCCTCGGCCCCAAACAGGCCGGGGATGAGTGCAAGCGGCCCGCAGGTGGAGATGGGATGCTCGCCGGTCAACTTCAAGCCGTCCGGCCCCACCTCGATCTGCTGGTACCAGCAGGCGCCCGTCCGGGCCGGCTGCGGAGCCGTGTAGGCGTCGGGGGCAAGGCGCATCTCTGTAAGCTCGGCCACCATGTTGATGCCGGTCGCATGGTAGACGCTCACCGGCGTCTGGCTGGGAAACCGCGCGTCAATCTCGAGCGTGGCAAGGCGGCCCTCGTCGGACATGACCTCGATGTCAAAGATGCCGTCGATGCGCAGGCGCTCGCCCAGCCGCTGCCCGATGGCTTCGAACTGGGCGCGCTCGTCATCGGTGAGGTCCGCCGGGGCGATGATGCGCTCGGCGTCGTAATCGGGGGCGATGCATACCTCGGTGATGGGCAGCTTCCAGAAGCGCTCTCCGTCGCCGATGACCTCCATCGAGAAGGACCGCCCCTCGATGAAGCGCTGGATAACCGCGCCGCCTCCCAGGGCCGCGCGCGCCTGCTCCAGCTGCTCGGGCGTGTCTGCCCGGGTGACGCCCAGGCTTCCGCTCAGGCCGTCCGGCTTGACCACCACGGGAAACCCGCACTCCGGATACGCCGCCGGCTCGGGCACTCCCACCTGCGCAAAGAGCGCGTTTGACGCCGCCTTTGAGGAGGAGGTGCGGTAGCTGCGCAGATCGCCCACCACCGGGGTTCTCGTCCGCTCGCCGTAGCCGAGCAGCGCTTCCAGCACCTGGGCGTCCTCGACGGCCGGAAACACGATGTCGGCCTCTTGGAACAGCGGCAGCAGCGTCTGGGCATCCAGCGCATCCGCCCCCACGAATTCGTCGGCCAGGCCGCT
>OMWF01000235.1 GCA_900314665.1 uncultured Actinomycetes bacterium | reverse complement strand
CGGGCGCGACACTCATCGCCAGAGAAGATGTTCCCGCAGATATACTGTGCCTTCTCAGGGCGATAGGGGTAGTAGAACACGTCGCGTTGGGTGGCAGCCTGCGAGTAGTCGTCGTCGAGCAGCAGCGCCTCTACGGCTTGGTCTGAAAGGCGCCACCGGCCCTCGGCGGTGCGCACCGCGGGCCCCGTGGTCACTCCCTGGATGACCTCTGCCGGCAGGCCTACGATCAGGTTAAGGTCGATATCCACGATATTGGCCAGGTCGCTCATCTGCTCGCGGGCGAGGTCAAAGACGCGCTCGATGGACGCACTTGCGGCGCAGGCGTCCTTGATGCGCCCATCCCAGCTCTGCAGGTCGATGAGAAGCGAGACGATGTCCTCGTAGAGCTCCTCCGGTTCGAGTCCGCCCTCGTAGGCGAGGATGGCGGTGGGCAGGGCGGCGTGCCGGTCGAACGAGCTGTCGGGGCGTTTCTCGGAAAGATTCATGAGGATTGCGACGCCGCCATGGGGGAGTTGCGGCACAAGGTCATGCAGCGCGACCTTGCTGGCATCGATTACGTACAAGCACTCGCTGCGCATCTTCTGACCGCGCCAGAGGTGCGCGTGACAGATGAGGTTCTCGCTGGCCACATCGTAGAGGGCACGTATGTCGTGCTGTTTGGCAAGCAGGTAGCAGAGCTCTCCGGCGGTAATCTCCATGACACGCTCCATAACGCACGATTTGTAGCGTTTAGATACTGAAATGTGCACTAGCCTGTGACGCTCACAAGAAGAATAACTGCATAAAGTATGAGATACAAGGAATACCTGAGAAGAAGATATCCGCTCACAAATGCACATGTTGTTGATTTGCGACGGTGCTCGCAGAAGGTTGTGCCGCGTCTGAAACGCGGCGGAAAGGTGGCAGGCATGACACAGATAACCCCTAAGGAGAACTTCCTCAACGTGCTGGTCAACCATGCGGACCCGGTGTGGACGCCGGTCATGGGCATGGACTGCAAGACCTCGGGATTTGCCAGCAACTGGCTGGAGAAGGGCCCTGTCGGCGGAGGCAAGGACGGCTTTGGCGTCACGTGGGAGGCGCCGGCTTCAGGCGGCGGCGCCCCCATCCCCAGGCCGGGCGATTTCATGTTTGACTTTGACGATATGCCCGAGTGGGAGAAGTACGTGCACTTCCCCAACCTCGACGACATGGACTGGCGGGCTCACGCCGAGGCCTCGCTCACCAAGAACGGCGAGAAGATCGACCGCAACACATACGCCCTGTCGTATGGCATCGGAAACGGCCCGTATGAGCGCATCGCCGCGCTCATCGGATTCGAGAACACTCTGTTGGCGCTGGCGGAGTATCCCGACGATACCAAGCGCTTGGCGGAAGCCATCGTCGACTGGAAGCTTGAGCAGGTCAAATACGTCAAGAAGTGGATCGATCCCGACATCATCATCAACTACGACGACTTTTGCACTCAGCGCAGCCCGTTCTTCTCGCCAGAGGCCTATCGGGAGGTCTTCCTGCCCGTCAACACCAGGTACTACCAGGGGATCAGAGACCAGGGCATCATTCCCGTGCAGCATACCTGCGGTTATGCGACCCCGTTGGTGGATATGATCATCGAGTCGGGGGCTCAGGCGTGGGCCTCGGTGCAGCCTTGCAACCCCATTTCAGACTTGATCGACAAATACGGCGACCGCTTCACCTTCATTGGTGGCTACGACACCGTAGGCCCCTGCTCGCTGCCCGATGCCACCGACGAGGAGATCGCCGAGGAGGCGTATCGCTGCATCCGAGAGTACGGCATGCGCAAGGGGTACATCTTCTTTGGGTTCCGGCTGCTCAACACCACCGACCCGATGCTTGCAGCTCGGGAGTACGGACGCATACTGAATCCCGCAATCAAGTTCACCCACGAGTGGGCGGGGGTGCCCTACGAGGCATAGAAGCTGATAGGCGACGGTAGCCTGAGGATGTCTCGGGGGATTATGCAGGGGCGGCTTCGGATGGTGTGCCGGAGCCGCCCTTTGGTTGCGGCTTTGGCAGCCAGCCGGCTGTACCTCGCT
>OMWF01000236.1 GCA_900314665.1 uncultured Actinomycetes bacterium | reverse complement strand
CGCCGTCAGATCCATTTCATACATTTCAACCTTCACGCTGATGTGAGATTTCGTTTCAGAAAGTTTGGACAAAAGACATACCGTCTCCACATGGTAGGTCTGGGGGAAGAGGTCGACCGGGGTGACGCGGGCCAGCCGGAAGGGGCCGTCCGGACCGGCCAGGACCTTGAGGTCCCGCCCGAGAGTCGCCGGGTCGCACGAGACGTACACCAGCCGGCGCACGGGCAGGTCGGCAACCGCCTTGAGCGCCTGTGCCGAGAGACCCGCTCGGGGCGGATCGACCACGGCCAGGTTCGCGTCCTCGCCCACGTCGGGCAGGACCCGGGCCACGTCGTCGCAGATGACCTCGGCTTCAAGTCCACTGTCAATCAGGTTGCGCTCGAGGTCACGGGTGCTCGAGCCGTATGACTCGATGGCAAGGACCTCTCCTGCCCGGCGAGCGAGCGGAAGGGTGAAGGTTCCCGCGCCCGAGTACAGGTCAAGCACCAGGTCCTCGCCTCCGGGATTGAGGTTCTCGCGGACGAGACTCACCAGCTGCTCGGCTTGGGCGGTATTAACCTGGAAAAACGAGGGGGCGGAGAGGGTCATCTCCTCATCGCCGATGCGCTCGGTCCATGAGCCTGAGCCGGCGAGCGTCTCTACCCGCACCACCTTGCGCGTCTTGACCTTCTCCTTGATGAGCACCCGCACCACCGAAGTGGGGCGCAGCGCATCGGTCACCACCTTGGCCACCTGGTGCCGGGGGAATGCGGCGGGGCTGGTCCAAAGTGCCACCTCGCGGCTGCCTGTGGCCAGTGAGACGCGGATGCCCACCCGCTTGATGTCCAGTCCGGTGGGGTCGTCGCCCGCCGCGTAGCGCAGGGCGCCGGTGAGCTGCTTGGGAGCCTTGGTCAGGCGCTTGGGCAGGAGCAGGCACTCCTCGATGGGAACCACCTGGTTGCTGCCGGCGGCGTGCAGCCCCAGGGTCAGTCGCGGCTGCCCGCCTTTTACCACGGTCGTGACCTCGAACTCGACCTTGTTGCGGTAGTTCCACTGCCGCTGAGAGCCGCGGCAGGGTTCGACCAGGGCCTCGACTGCATCGGCCGGCAGCTTCGCGTTGCGGGTCAGGGCGTCGACCACGGCCCGTCGCTTCCACACCAGCTGCTGGTCGTAGCTCATTTGCTGCCAGGGGCACCCGCCGCAGACGCTGCCGTAGGGGCAGCGGGGCGCCACCCGATGCGGCGAGGGCTCCTCAATCTTCTCGATGGTCCCGCGGGCAAAGCGGTCCGCCACTTCGGTGAGCGTGATGGACAAGGTGTCGCCGGGCACGGAGCCGGGCACAAAGACGACCCGGCCGCTGGGCAGCCGGCCAACCCCGTCGTTTCCGTATGCCATGCGCTCCACGGTGACGACGGCACGGTCGCCAACGGCGTCTATGCTGTTCAAACCGGTGTCTTCAGTGCTCATCAAACCCTCCGTCAGCGTTGAGCGCCGCAAGCTCGTGCAGCACCCGGTTGAGCGGCAGCCCCACCACGTTGTAGTAATCGCCCCTGATGGCGGTGACAAAGGCGCCTCCACGGCCTTGTATGCCGTAGGCGCCCGCTTTGTCGAAGGGCTCGCCGCTTGAGATGTAGTCCTCGATGTCGGTTTCGGTCAGCTGGTCAAAGGTGACGTCGGTGACCTCCGAGAAGGTGTGCGCACCGGCGGTCGAGATGAGCGCCACCCCGGTGATGACCTGGTGGGTGCGGCCAGAGAGGGCGCGCAGCATGCGGGCGGCGTGGCGGGCATCGGCAGGCTTGCCCAGCATGCGGCCGTCAAGGACCACGATGGTGTCCGCGGCCAGCACCGTACGCCCGGAGAGCTGCGGGTCTGCGCTTGTGCGGCCAAAGACTGATCTGGCTTTGAGCAGCGCCAGGTCCTCGATATAGGCACTAACGCTATCATGTGGCGCGATGTGCTCGTCCACCTGGGAGGGGAGGACGTAGTGGGGAATACCCGCCAGGTCGAGTATCTGATGGCGTCGGGGCGAGGCCGAGGCCAAGACGATCTGCTGTTGACGTGCCTCGCCGAGCATGGTTCCTCCTTTGGCGGCCGATGGGCCGGCTGGGTGAGCGGCCATGCACCATGGTACGCGATGGCGGTGTCATTGTGCGCTGTTGCCGTTTACCGATAAGCCTGCTCTGCGTGTGGCGGCCGAGAAATGCCGTCGGTTGGAAAGGGGACGCCCATCGCGCTTAGCCTCCACGAGGCAACCAAGCAGGTAGCACGAATGCTCTAGAATGAGTAACCCATGATTAACTTTTTTTGCGGCTCAAACGGGCGTGAAAAATACCGTGGGACAGGCCCTGCCGCCTGCGGATAAAAGATAGAGCGGAAAAGGGGAACCCGGCTCTCGCACATTTATCATGATAACGTTTTGCGAACCGCTCGAAAAAGGAGAGAACCATGGCAGTTCAGATTGACGGCGACGCCTGCATCTCTTGCGGTGCTTGCGAGCCTGCTTGCCCTGTCGGTATCATCGAGGTCCCCGATACCGCTACCCTCACCAGCGAGGACGATTGCACCGAGTGCGGTTCCTGCGTTTCCGCTTGCCCGGTGGGCGCCATCACCCTTCCGTAGCCAGGGGCCCTGCAACACCAAGGAGTAAAGAAGGAGGCCGGACCGCGGAGGTCCGGCCTCCTTTCGTTTACGCGGCGCGGATGCGCTTCCAGTTACTGCGAGAGCTTCTGCGCCCATCCCGAGAAGAGCCGGTACAGAGCGCCCTTGACGCCGGTGGGTGCAGGGGCTGCCGGCTGGGGAGCGGGCGCCGGCGCCTCGGCCTGGGGCGCGGACTCCTCCTGTCTGGGCTGTGGCTGAGCGGGCGCTTCGACGGGCTTGGGGCGCGGGGCTGAGAGCGCAGCCTCACGGTGGCTGCGGGCGCTCTCCGCCAGCTCGATGGACCTCTTCATGAGCTCCGCCTGGGCATCGATCTGGGGGGCGTCGTCGGCACGCTTGATATGGTGCAGCTCTCCGTACTCATCGATGCGGCGGGCCTTGACGTTGTCTGAGAGCTGCAGCTCCAGCATCTTGACCACGCGTCGCCGCAGCTCCGGGTCGAGCACCGGGTAGGCGATCTCCACGCGGTGCTCGGTGTTGCGGGTCATCATGTCGGCCGACGAGAGCAGCACCGCGCGCTCGTCTCCCACGCCAAAGGCGTAGACCCGGGCATGCTCGAGAAGCCTGCCCACGATGCTGATGACCTGGATGTTATCGGTCTCGCCCTTGATGCCGGGCAGCAGGCAGCAGATGCCGCGGATGATGAGGTTGACCTTGACGCCGGCCATGCTGGCGTCAACCAGACGGTCGATGACCTTCTTGTCGGTGAGCGAGTTCATCTTGAAGACCAGGGCGGCGGGCTTGCCGGCCTTGGCGAGGGCGATCTGCCCGTCGATGCCTTGCAAGATGGCCGGACGCAGGCTCACCGGGGCCACCCGCAGGGACTTGTACTCGCCCTCCAGGTTGCCGGTGGACATATTGCGGAAGAAGGCGTTGGCGTCCTCGCCGATGACGCGGTCGGCGGTCATGAGCGAGTAGTCCGTGTAGAGGCGGGCGGTCTTCTCGTTGTAGTTGCCGGTGCCCAGCTGGGTGATGCGCTGGACGCAGCCCTCCACGCTACGGGTGATGAGGCAGATCTTGGAGTGCACCTTGAAGCGCGGCTCACCGTACAGCACCGTGCAGCCGGCCTGCTCCAGGCGCTCAGCCCACTCGATGTTGTTCTGCTCGTCAAAGCGGGCGCGCAGCTCCATCAGGACCGTCACGTCCTTGCCGTTCTCGGCGGCGGCGATGAGCGACTCGCACAGGCGCGAGTTCTTGGCCACGCGGTAGAGCGTGATCTTGATGGAGATGGTGGCCGGGTCGTTGGCGCTCTCGCGCAGCAGGCGTAAAAACGGGTCCATGGACTGGTAGGGATAGTAGAGCAGGATGTCCTTCTGCAGGATCTGGTCGGCCATGGGGAGGGCGGGGTCGACGTCGGGGGACTCCTGCGGCGAGAAGGGCAGGTAGCTCAGCGCCCGCACGGTGGCCTCCCCTACGTGGTCGGAGAGGTCGTAGACGTAGGTGAGGTCGAGCGGGGCCTGCGCCACAAAGAGCTTCTCGGGCGTGAGGCCGAGCTTCTCGAGCAGGTACTTCTGCAGCTTGGAGCCGATGGACCCCTGGACCTCGAGGCGCATCGGCGCCAGGCGCTTGCGCTTCTTCAAGACCTTCTTCATATGGGAGCGGTAGCTGCCCTCGTCCTCCCAGACCACCTCGTCGGGGTCGATCTCGGCGCTGCGGGTGACGCGGATGACGCAGCGCTCGGTCACGTTGTAGTTCTCGAAGACCCTGTCTGCCAGGCCCATGACGATGTCCTCGATGAGCACGTAGTACATGCCGTCGCCGGGCAGCCGGTAGATGCGCGGCAGCGCCTTGGGGATGGGGATGAGCCCCATGAAGTCCTCTTTGTCCCCGTTGGCGTTCTTGGCCTTGAGGCGCACGGCGATGTAGAGCTGGGTGTTCTCCAAGAAGGGGAAGGGGTGGCTGCGGGAGATGACGGTGGGGGAGAGCAGCGGCAGGATGTCGTTCTCGGCCACTTCGTGCACTTCGGAGCGTTCGTGGTCGGTGAGCGTGTCCATGCTGATGCGGCGGATGTTGTAGGGGCGCAGCTGCTCGTCGATCTGGAAGAAGAGCTGGTCGCGCTGCTTGTAGAGGGGCACGCAGGCGCGGTAGATGTTATCCAGCTGCTGCGTGGGGGTCTCAAAGCTCTTGGAGTCGACGGGCTGATGCTTGAGAAGGGCCAGGTCGGCCAGGCCGCCCACGCGCACCATGAAGAACTCGTCCAGGTTGCTGGTGAAGATGGAGACGAAGCTCAGACGCTCCAGCAGGGGTACCGTGGGGTCGGCTCCCTCCATAAGGCAGCGCTCGTTGAAGCGCAGCCAAGAGAGCTCGCGGTTCTGGGTGTACTGATACGGCAGGCGGTGCGGGCCAAAGCCGCCCTCCGGGGTGTTGCGGGGAGGAAGGTCGGGGTCTGCCGCCTGGTCCGTCTCCGTGTCGGCTTCTCCGTCGGGCCTCTCGTCTTCTAGCAAGGGATCGAGCTTGGTTTCGGGCGCTTTGGAAACGTCTTCCAGGGCTTGATCGGGCTGGCTGTCTGCGCTGCTCACAGGCGATCCTCCAAGATGCTCGAAACTGATAGATGCTATCGATAGAAGCAGTACAGGTGTATCCTACGCCGGCTCGTGGCGGCGATGAACCGCCCATCACCAATATTTGACATTCGCAGCCGTTCACCGCTGTGCTATCGTATGCAAGGTTACGTGCCGATTGCAGGCGACGTGCCATCTGATTAGCCCCATTAGCTCAGGGGATAGAGCGTCCGCCTCCGGAGCGGAAGGTCGTAGGTTCGAATCCTACATGGGGCACCATCAAACGCCAGCGGCCCGGACGGTTATTCCGTCCGGGCCGCTTCAGTTGCTGGCAATCAGTGCTGGACTTGGGGGTTAGGAGACCACGCCGCGCACGTCCTCGTCGGGCTCGCCCACATGGTGCTCCGCCCAGTAGACCTTGCTGTACTTGTCAATCTCTTCCGTGGTGGCATCGTAGACGCCGTCAAACGAGCTGTAATCGCCGCCCTGGGAAGCGCTGGGGATGAAGTAGTAGGGGCCGCACTCCTCGCAGGCGCGTGCGACCTCCCTGGCCACGTCCTCGCGCTTCCACTCGGGGTAATCGATGGTGGCCGAGTCGATGCCGCCCATGAAGGTGATGTCCTTGCCGTACTTCTTGATGAGTTCGGGGATGTTGTTGGTAGTCATCACGCCCTGCCAGATGTCGATGCCCATCTCGATCATCGAGGGCACCAGGGTGGCGGCGTAGGAGTCGGAGTGGTGGACGATAAGCTCTACGCCGTTATCGTGCCAGTATTTGTAGACTTCCTTGTAGAGCGGGGTCAAGAACTCATCGAACATCTCGGGGGAGATGAAGGTCGAGGTCTGGCTGCCCCAGTCGTCATGGTGAAAGAGCGCATCCGGATGGATGTGCGCGATGACGCGCTCGGCCTTCTGCAGCTCGTAGTCGGTGATGTACTTGAAGAGGTCCTTGAGCTCGTCCGGGCTCTCGTAGAACGCCATCAGGATGTTCTTGATCTCGCCCAGATGGTGCGCTTGCTCAAAGATGCCGGGAATCTGCACGGCCGCGACGTACTTGTCGTTGCGGTCCACGGCCTCGGCGGCAGCGATTGCGGGCTCCCATGCGGCCTCGGGGTAGTCCAGGTTGGGATGATGGACGTACTCCTTCCAATCATCGATGTCCTTGATCACGATCTTATCGGGGGTGTGCACCGGCATCTGGCCGATCCACTCCTCCTTCCAGGAGGCGACCACGCCCCAGGCGTTGGCGACCTCCATCTGGCCGCGCATGGGGCCGCCGGTGCCGATGAAGATGGGGTCGAAGACCTGGGTCATGAACTCGTACTGGTTCACGAAGCGCTCCGGGTGCCCGCCCGCCATGGTCTCTTTGAGGTTCTGACGGCGCGTGAGCTTCCACTCGGTGGCCGCTTCCCTGCCCTCGCCGCTCCTGCCTCCGGTAATTGACATAGCCCTATCGTCCTGCATGGTTCCGTCCTCCAGATTCGTCGGCGCATTGGTCGGGCTCACAGGCCATCCGTTGCTGCGCTTTGTGGTGGTTACGGGTTTGATTCGGTCAAGACAGAGGTTAACTTGACCTTCAATAAGTCCCGCTCTATCGAACATAGGAGCGTTCTGCCGGTTTTTCAAGAATGGAGGAGCGCTTCCGGAGCCTGCTCGGCACAACTGTTCGTTGCACAGAACAGGTACTTTTTGAAGCAGCCGGTTGGTTGGAGGGCAGACGAAAAGGACGCCCCCGCAATCCGTAGGATGCGGGGGCGTCCCTCTGCGCTGACGGCCCTCTCGGGTCCTTGCGCTACTTCACGAAGTCGTCGTGGAACTCGGCGTAGACCTCAGGGAGGATGGCTGCCAGGTTGGTGAACTCCTTCATGTTGTGCGTGAGAAGCGCCTTGACGGGCTCGAGCGGCATCTTATGTCCCGGCGGGATGATGCACTTGGGCTTGCCGTCGATGACGCTGTACCCCATCCAGAAGCGCGTGCGCAGCTCCACGCCGTCATCGGTGGGGCGCACAAAGTGCACCATGATGGTGGGGCTCTCGGCGTTGCCGGCGCAGACGATGGTGCCCTTGAAGTCCTTGTAGCGCTGCTCGTCGAAGCCGATGTCCACGGGGTAGCGGAAGTTGATGACGATGTCCTCGGGACCCATCCCCACGTCCTCCTTGACGTCGTGGGTGGTGTTCCAGTAGCGCTCCTTGAGGGTGAGCGACGTGTCGAGCGCCCGGTCGAGGTTGCGGGTCAGGCAGTAGTAGTGCTGGTCGGGGTTCCAGATCTTATAGCGCATCGGCTGGCAGCCGTGCCAGGCAAACCAGAAGTCAAACATCTCGGGCGTGACGCCGGGCATGGGGGTGAGGTTGGCCAGGGTGCCGCCTCCGTCGGGCAGGTTGCAGTAGCCGATCTCGCCGGGCAGGTAGCCGGGGTCGAAGAGCTTGTTCATCTCAAACGGCGAGAGCGCGTCTGCGGGGTCCATGGGCTGCTCGGCCTTGGCGTACTTCTCGGCCGGCGCGTCCACCATGGGGCGGGTGAAATACTTGTAAAGCGGGGAAGCCTTCTCCTCATCGGTAATGGGTACCATGTTCTTCCTATGCCTCCTTAGGCTGCCGCTGGGCTTTTCGGGGGTCGACCGGCCACTTCTCCACGGGCACGTCCTCGGTGGAGAGGGCTATCCTCCCGTCGTCGTTCTTGGCGACGATCCACTTGAGCCAGTTCTCGTTGTCCATCTTAGGATAGTCCTCGCGCAGGAACCAGCCGCGGGACTCCTTCCTCATCTTGGAGGCCGTGTAGTGCAGCTTGGCAGAGAGCACCATGGCCTCGGCCTCATGGCAGTTCATGAGCTCGTGCCAATCGCGGGCGATAAGTGAGGGGAGCAGCTCGGCCGCCTGGTCGACCAGAGCCATCGCCCGGTCCATGCGGTCGGCCTGCATGACCACGGACAGCTCAACCGGCGCCATGGCATGCTGCACGAGGTCGATGACCTCGGTCGCCGTCGCGCCATCGGCGCGGTGCAGCGGGGCGACGAGGCGGCTCTGGCAGGCGGCGACGTCGGCGTCCGGGATGGGGCGCGCGGTTTGGGCGGCGGCATCCTGCGACGCCGCGCGCGAGCACATGATGCCGGCGAACACCGCGTTGAGGATGCCCGAGCCGCGGTTGCGTCCCGGAGGGGCGGGCACGGCGCCGGCCAGGTTGGAGCCGCAGTAGCTGCAGTCGCCGATGGCAAAGAGCCCGGGGACGGTGGTCTGCATGTCGTGGTCGACCTTGATGCACGACTGCTCGCCGATGAACATCGGCGCCACCTCGAGGTCGGTGTCGACGCGGGCTGCGTTCTCGTTGATGAGCTCGCGGAAGCGCTGCCCGTAGGGGCGGTACCACTGGCGCTCGAGGGACATCTCGTCGCGGGACTTGCCGCCAAAGTCCAGGTGGACGGGGCCGTCGCCCGCCTCCATCTGGATGAGCCATTCGCGGATGGCCTTGCTGGAGATGTCCGTCTCGCGGTGATCGAAGAAGTGAGGGGTCAGGAACTCGCCCTTGGCGTTGTACATGTAGTTCTCGCCAAAGACGATCTCGTCGTGGCTCCTCACCAGCACGAGCTGCGCGAAGTTGCCGAACTCGGGGTTGCGCATCTCGGCGCCGGCCTTCCATGCCGCCAGGATCCCGTCGCCGCGCCCGCAGCTCCACATGGGCCCCACTCGGTAGTCCTGGCTCCCCGTGGCGAGCACCACGCGCTTTGCCGAGACCGTGGTGTACGTGCCGTCGAGGACGCTGTAGACGCCGGCGCCGGTGATGCCGTGCTCGTCGCGGAAGAGCTCGGCCATCACGGTCTTGTCCATGAAGCGCACGCCCAGCTTCTTGGCGTGCCTGCGCATGTTGAGCGTGATGTCGAGGTCAACGCAGATGATGCAGGTGAAGGGGCCGGTGGGCATGACCCGGTACGCGCCGTCGTCGTTTCGGGGCATGTTCACTCCCCATGAGGAGAGCTTGTCCATCATCTGGTGGTTCATCGCCACGTACGTGGTCATGAGCTCCTGGTCGCCCAGGTAGGCGCCGATCTCATGGGCGTGGAAGGCGGCAAACTCCTCGGGCTTGATCTTGTCGTAGTCAAAGTACTGCAGGACGCCGCCCCCGCGGTTGGCCTTGCCCGACCAGCCCGAGAAGTTCTTCTCCACGACGAGCACGTCGGTCTCGGGCGCCAGCTCCTTGATGGAGATCGCCGCCGCCAGGCCTCCCACGCCTCCGCCGCAGACAAGCACGTCGCACTTGATGCAATCGCTGGTATTCATGGGGCATCACTCACCGATACGGGTCGAAGGACTGGAGCAGGTGCTCGCTTGCGTACGCAGGTATCACGTGTATCGCGTTCTGCTTGCACAGCGCCTCGCAATAAAAGCAGTGCTCGCAGTCGGACACGTACTTGAACACGGGTCTTCTGCTCTCCGCGTCCCAGCGGATGACGTCGACGAAGCACGACTTGTAACAGAGCTGGCAGCCGACGCAGCGGTCGGGGTCGAACTCTATGCGGTGCCTGGTGTTGATCATGCGACCTCCTTCATAGTGGCAGGCCCCGGATGCGCATCCTCGCATCTCGGGGCCTGCGTTTACGTCATCCCGCAACCGAGCCGCGGCGCGGGATAAGCTTGCTTACTTGCTCGCCCCTTGCGCCTCAGCTCTCGCGGGAGGCGTGGTAGGCGTCGATGAGCTTCTTGGCCTCGTCGGCGGGCACCTGCTGGTAGCCGTTGACGTCGATGGTGAACTCGCCGGTACCGCGGGACATCGACCGCAGGTCCTTGCCGTAATGCACGACCTCGGCGTAGGGGAAGCGGCCCTTGATGATGGCCGTGCCGGCTGCCGTCATGTCCATGCCCATGGGGATGCCGCGCTTGGTGGGGATGTCGCCCAGGATGGTGCCCACAAACTCCTCGGGCACCACGATGGTGAGGTCGGCCATGGGCTCGAGCAGGTACATGTCGGCCTTCTCGCAGGCCGCTCTGAAGCCGATGCGGGCCGCCGTCTTGAAGGCGATCTCGGAGGAGTCGACCGCATGGTAGGAGCCGTCGTAGACCGCGACCTTCATGTCGACCATGGGATAGCCCGCCAGCACGCCCTCGGCCATGGCCTCCTCGACGCCCTTCTGCACCGCCGGGATGTACTGCCGCGGGATGTGCCCGCCCACAACCTCGTCCAAGAACTCAAAGCCCTGGCCGGGGTTGGGCTCGATGCGTAGCCAGCAGTCGCCAAACTGGCCGGCGCCGCCGGTCTGCTTCTTGTGGCGGCCCTGCGCCTGCGCGGTCTTGCGGATGGTCTCACGGTAGGGGATGCGCACGTCCTCGTAGTGAGCGCCGATGCCGTAGCGGTCCTTGAGGCGGGAGATGATGAGGTCGGTCTGGCCTTCGCCGAGGCAGGTGATGACGGACTGGTGGGTCTCCTCGTTGCGCTCCACCCTCATGGTGGGGTCGGACTCGACGGTCTTGGCGATAAAATCGCTCACCTTGTCCTCGTCGTCCTTGGAGTCGGCGGCGATGACCACCGGGTAGTTGGGGGTGGGCAGCGGAAGCACCACGGCGGCGATCTTGCCGGTCTCGGAGAGGGTGTCGGTGGTGCGGGCGTCGGAGAGCTTGGGAATCACGATGATGTCGCCGGCGAGCGCCTTCTTGACGTCCTCGGTCTCCTTGCCGGTCATCAGGTAGAGGTGGGTGATGCG
>OMWF01000237.1 GCA_900314665.1 uncultured Actinomycetes bacterium | reverse complement strand
GCGCGCCGACGGCCAGCGCGGCGGACGTCGCGGTCGCGCCGGAGAGCACCATCTCGAGGGCGGCCTCGACCGTCTCTGTCGGGTATGCCATTGAACCACCTCCGGGTCGGGTGGTGCAATGACCGGTTGAATCCGCCCGGCTCCACAGCCCCAAAACTTCGCGTTTTGTTACATTTGCATCATGCCACGCCGCATCAAGCGGGTTGCGAGCTCTGGCCGGTCGACCGCGGCAGAGCCGAGCGACCCTCTCCCGCGTCGGACCGTTGCGGAGCCCCTACTGAACAAGCGGCCTACGGGACCTGAGGCCGAACGGCCCGATTCCTCGCACTCAGCCGTTGGTGGCCTGGTAGACCGCTGCGGATACGGAGCTGATGACGCGGGTGGCCGACGGCTCGCTCAGGTTGCCGGTCATCACTACCAGCACATAAGGCTTATCGGCCCAGACGATGCCTCCGTCGTGGAAGGCGTTGCTCAGGCTGCCCGTCTTGTGCCCCACCTCGATGCCGGCGGGAAGACCCGCGGCCAGCCCCTCATCGAGTTCCTGGCCGTTGAGGAAGGACACCGCAAGCTGGCTCGAGGCCTCATCCACCAGGGTGCCGCCACCCATTGAGCTCAGCAGAAGCGCCATGTCGTCGGCGCTGGTCAGGTTCTCCCGCCCTGCCGCCTGCGCGGCTGTATCCATCATCTTGCGCTCCAGACGAGTGGAGGTAAGTCCCAGGTCATCCGCCTCCTGGTTGATCGCGTCCATACCCAAGAGGTCGATGAGCATGTTGGCCCCGGTGTTATCGCTCACGGTGATCATGTACTGGGCGACCTGGCGGACGGAAAGGCTGGTGCCGGCTCCCATGCTCTGCATGGACCCCGTACCGCCCACGATGTCCTTTGCGGTCATGGTGAGCGTCCCGTCGAGCGAGACCTGCCCGCTCGAGGACTGCTCGAGCAGGTCTGCTAGGATGAGCAGCTTGATCATGCTGGCCGAGGGCCGCTGGATGCCGCCGTTGAGGCTGTACGCAGCCGGCATCTCCGCCCCTCCCAGCGGAATGTACGCTACCGAGACGTCGGCCCCGTACGGTTCGCACAACTCTGTCACCGCCTGCGCAAGGGCGCTGTTATCGGCGTAAGCCGCGGTGGCCGCCGCGGATGCGGCCTGCGATGCTGCCGAGGCCGCCGCGGCGGGCCCGGCGCTGGTGTCCGAGACGGACGCGGCGTCAAAGCCGATTCCGGAGTCAGGGGATGGCTGGCGGGCCTGGCAGCCGCCGAGCAGCACCACGCAGGCGATCAGAGCCCCGCAGCAGATGCCGATAAGCGCTGCAAGCGCCACGGCGCTATGACGACGTCCCTCAAGCTGGGTCACCCTCACCGCGGGCTCCTCCTCTCGCATGCGTTGGGCATGTGGACACGTGCTTCCCATACCGCGGCTGACGCATCACCAACACTCGCCGCACCGTCCCCGCCTCATCCGCGCCAGGAACTCTGTTGGCGTGCGATACCATATCAGACGCGAGGGCAGCGTCAGCTTCTGACGCACATCATACGAGGTAAGGGGAGACCACATGTTCTGCACGCATTGCGGAGCGCATCTGGAAGACGGCGACAGGTTCTGCACCAGCTGCGGGATGCCCGTCCCTCAGAAGGACGCAGCTGACGACAAGACCCGGGTGCTGGCCGGCCAACGGCCTTCTGCCGACGAAACCCACGAGCTGGGATCTGGCGAATCGGCCTCCAGCCCCTCGGCAGAGACGTTTGAGCTTGACCCCTTTGAGCCGCAGACGGGTCCCGTGCAGCAGCCGTTCCCCCAGCAGCCCCCGAGCCAGCAACAGGGTGGCGGCTTCCAGCAGCAGCCACCGTACCAGCAGCCGTATCAGGGTCAGCCCCAGACCGGCCGCACTCCCCTGGGCGACTGGCCAGAGCCTCCCGCCCAACCGTATCCCGGTCCGCAGACCAATTCCTACCAGCAGCCCTACCAGGGTGGCCCTACCCCGCCGACCATGCAGATGCCCCCGGTCCAGCCGCCACGCAGCGGTAAGAAGGGTCTCTCCCCCGTGCTTATCGGCGTGCTTGCCTGCGTCGTCACAGTGGCAGTCATAGGCGTGGCCTGGGGCGTAGGCTCTTCTCGGCTGGGCTGGCACCTGCCGACCCCCTTTGGCGGCGGCAGTTCCACTGCAAGCAGCTCCGCTGCGACCTCATCCAAGACGACGAGCAGCGCCACCTCAACCCAAAACGCTGCTTCGACCAACGCAACAAGTGCGAGCGTCGACGACTCTCAGATGAGGAGCACCCTCACCAGCTACTACAACGACCTGTCCGGCTTTGACACGGACATCAAGAACTGCGCCAACGACTTCAATAGCAACTACCTCTCCAGCAGCATGACCACCAGGCAGAGCTGTTACGCCGTCTCCAGCAGCACCGCCAACGACATCCACGCCCGCTACACCGCCCTCCAGCAGGTCAGCGTCCCCACCACGTCCGCTTACCACAGCACGTACCAGGATATTCTCACCTGCTACGACGACCTCTGCCACCGCATCGACGTGATCAACGAGTCGTGGACGATCGACCTCCAGTACTCCGACCCCTCCAGTCACCAGTCTGAGATCACGGCCCCCATCTCCCGGGACAACGTCGGCACCATCAACAAGTACAAGACGGACTTCGACAACCGCTACCCCACCTGCAAGCCGTAGGAGCTCTCCCAGGCCCGCAGGGATCGCGACCCGACCGCTCCCTCAAAGACCTTGAAACGACGCCAATCGACCTCACACTTCGCCTATGCGTAATCATGTGACGAGAAATATTGTTCAAATACATCACGGACAGCCGACGCCATCGGCCTTCGTTCGAGAACTCTACTATTCCAATACATGATCAGCTTCGAGTGGCTGCCCGGCCCTTCGATATTGACCACACGAATACCTTTAAGATCGATTTTCGCGATTGTGTGCGCGGGTATCCAAGCTACGTAGTTGAGTGTACCGACTGAGTACACAAGGTCATCCAAACGGCTGCTTGCATAGGCGACGACAGGCGTGAATCCCGCCTCTTTGCATGCCCGCCCCAGTTCTGATGCCCCGCTGCACATACCTGAAGGAAAATCGGCAAAGTCGCAGTCTGCAAAGTCGGAAAGCAGTCCGGATCCGGTGCGGTCTATGTCGCAGTCTTCCGACACTATCATCGCCATCTTAAAGGTGCCAAGCACCTTCTGATCGAGGGCAGCATCGGGCAGCTCTTTCTTGATGATGCAGAAGTCATAATCGCCCGCCAAGAGCTTTGGCACCATCTCGTTGACTCTGCAGTCAATGTTGTTGTACCTCAGCTCGGGAAACATTCGGTGCAGCTCGTCGCGTAGCTCTCCAAAATAGGACAACGAGGGCGTCCTTACCACGAGCCTGCAATCTTCATGTCGTTTCATGCCTTGGATATGACGCACCCCGCTTGAAAGCTCCGAGAGCATATTCTCCGCGACCACTTGGAAGTACTTCCCATAGTCGTTGAGTTCAATATTGCGTCCTACTCGATCAAATAAATCGACGCCAACCTCATGTTCAAGCTTTCGGATGTTGGCGATCAAGGCTGGTTCCGAGATATTGAGAGTCTCGGCGGCGTTGGACATATGCGACATTCTCGCAACCGTCACAAAGTACCGCAACTGATCAGTATTCATGGAGTTGCTCCCCTATCAAGCCCTGTCATGCGCGATTAAGCCCCGCCATCATGAACGAAATCAATTCGAATAATAAACCAATCGTTTAATTGATAACTATCAACGAGCCTGACGGGTTTTGGAATACTTTTGATATCTCCAGCTTGACCTTCCATAGTGACTGCAGCGACAAGCACCGCCGCTGTCATACAGCTGCCTCTTTAATAAATATGAAAACAATGGAGGTGGGCATACAAGCCAGGCAGTACGGGCGTGGTCATGAGGCAGCTCAGGCAACGGCAGCTATCCAAAACAATGGTCGTGCGCACAAGAGGGGGGAGTAACCATGGAACCAGTCTCGTCAACGGCAAAGCCACTGGCTGATTCCCACATTATCAATGTCAAAGAAGCTATCGATGGGCAGAAAGGCATGACCGGGTTTGCCTGGGTCCTACTCATTACCTGCGCAATCCTCATGGCCATCGACGGTTACGACAACACCGCGTTCTCTCTTGCCGTATCATCGATGGCCGCTGACTGGGGCATGGCAAAAAGCGACTTCGGTTGGATCATGTCCGTCCAAAACATCGGACTCATCTTCGGAGCAGTCGTTTTCGGATATATCGGCGATCGTGTCGGCCGCAAGAAGTCGATGCTCATCGCCCTAGCCTTGTTCTCCGTCATGACGCTGCTCACAGCGTATTGCCAGCATATTGTCGGCATGTGCATAGTGCGTGTGCTCTGCACGCTGGGAGTCGGCGGCTTAACGCCCAGTATTGTCACTATGAGCAACGACTTCGCTCCAGAGAGCGGCAAAATGAAGCGCGTGACAACGCTTTTTGTCGGGATGAACTGCGGGTCGGCTCTCACAGGCGTCGTCGCAGCAGCGCTTCTGGGGTCAGTCGGTTGGCATGGCATCTTTTGGGTGGGCTTTGTCACCCCTGCCATCATGTTTGTGTGGGTCTTGATTTGGATGCCCGAGTCCGTGTGCTGGCTCGCCGCAACCAACGGCGTCAAGGGCAGAGACAACACGGCTCAGATCTCGAAAGTCATGCGTCGCGTTAGGCGTGACCTAGAGCTTCCCGCCAACGTTCAGTACATCTACAACGCGAAGGTCAATGAGAAGAAACACAAGACCGACTCGGAGAGTTTCAAAAAGCTCTTCCAAGGGCGAATGAAGTACATCACCCCTCTGCTATGGCTAAATTTCATCATCTGCCTGTTTGTGGCGTATTTCTTCAAGAGCTGGATGCCCACGATCCTCACTGTCAAGGGCTTTGATACCACCACGGCCTCATGGATGACCTCGCTTATGATGATCGGCTCAATGGTGGGCTCAGCCAGCATCGGCTTTATCTTGGATAAGATCGGCCTGCGCAAGGCTGCCATATTCCCGATCATCATCTTCTTCGTGGCAGTTGCCTTTGGTGCCGCACCCGCTGAAATGAGCATTACAATCGCGCTCATCATCCTTCTCGGCTACTGCCAGTCGTCTTGCTATGACGTAAATCCGGCCATGACGCCGCTGTTCTATCCGATTAAGTTGCGCGGAACTGCTTCTGGTCTCAACCTCGGCATCGGGCGCATCGGCTCTCTGCTCGCTCCCGTCGTCGGAGGCTACATGCTCGCCAGTGCCATGCCCGTCTCAACCATGTTCATCATCGTAGTCCTGCCCGAATTCTTGAGCTGCATAGTGCTCTTCATTGTCATGGGCTTGTATGAGAAATATTTCCGCGGAAAGGACATCGAGGAAGCCCAGCTTGGGGTTTAAGACGATAGCCCGCAACGGCGCTAAACGCAGAGTCCGCAAAGAAGACCTCAGTGACTGCGGCTTCGGGTAAAGGGCCAGACTCCTCAGATTTATCCGATGCAAGCGCCGCACAAACCCGAGTAGCCATCGAAACCGTCCCGCAAAGGATTTCATCGCCATCACAGAAAGGATTTTGACATGGAGCTTGAAAGAAGACTGAGTTGGGGCACTGCAGCAGTTGACTGGGAAGAGCGCGTGAATATGGCTCGAATGCGCGAGGAACGTCTCGCCAAAACCCGCGCAGCGCTAGCGAGCAAGGGGTATGCCGCAGCCCTTCTAGTAGGCGAGAATGTGCGCTACGCGACAGGCATGAGAACGTCAGCTCCTCATATGGCGCTGGTATTTGCAGATGACCGCGAGACGTACCTGTTCATGCGCACGGAGCACGGTGACAATGTCAAGAAGCACTGCCCGTGGATTAATCCCGATAAGGTGCGCGATTTCCCAATCATGGAGCGCTGGACGCAGGAAGATGCCTACAAGGAATCGATAGGCGTCATGGTCGACCTCATCTACCAGGCCTTACAGGAAGCGCATATCGGCAGGGAGCAAGTTGCATCCGAACTGCCAGCTGATGTTTCAAATGGACTGAAGGACAAGGGCATCAACATCGTCGGCCTTGGCAATACTATGATGCAGGCCCGGGAGATTAAGACCATCGACGAGATAAACTGCCTTCGCATGGTGGGTTCACTGGCCGATGCCGCGTGGTGCCACATGCTTGACGTTGTCAGGCCAGGAGCCACCGACTGCGAGATGGCAGCCGCGGGCCGGAACTACCTCGTAAGCAAAGGCTCTTGGAACTTCAACATAAGCCTTCGCACCGGCCCCAATTGCTACCCCAACTGGGGACTTATGACCGATCGCATGATGCAGCCTGGCGACCTGGGGTTCGGGTACATCATGGGTGATTTGTACATGGGATATCGCTCGTGCTACCACCGCACGTTCTGCGTAGGGCAAGAGCCTACGCAACGACAAAAGAATTGGTATAACAAATGCTATGAGTGGGAGGTTGCCATTCAGGACGCCATCAAACCAGGCAACACCACAACCGACGTGGCTAAAGCCATGCCAACTTGCGATGAGCTGAACTTGGGCCTGGAACACGAATTCCAGGTGGGCTCGAACTTCATCTGCCATGGTGTTGGCGTAGGGTCGCATGACATCCCTAACATCAATCGCTTCTGGTCGATGGAGCACCCCGAGCCCATCAGGGTCGGTCAATGCATCGCAGTTCACACGTGCTACGGTGAACCAGGCGTCGGCGGCGTGCGCATTGAAAACGTCGGTGTCGTTACCGAGAACGGATGGGAGAACTTCTTCACGATTCCCTATGACGGGATTCTCATGACGCCCTATCAAGTCAAAACTGCCAGATAAGGACCGATGCTGACACCGCCTGGCAGCACGATTGGACGAGCGATCCGACTACGATCCCAGCTATCATCAGCGTAAGCCTTAAAAAATCACTCGCAATCAAAGGTCCCCCGGTTGAGCAGCCGGGGGACCTTCATATGCGACGCTCTTATGCTCGTCTCAGATGCTACTCATCGTCCTCATCGACGCGCTTCTTGCGACGACGGACGGGGACCGGCTCCTCCTCGACCTCGACCTCTTCATCGTCGTCATCGTCCTCATCGATGTACTCGTCCTCGTCAGGCTCGGGGAGCTTGGTCTTCTTCTTTTTCTTCTTGGCGGGACGCTCTTCCTCATCGTCCTCGTCAGCCATGCTGTCCTTTGTCTCCTCGACAGCCTTCTTCATCTCCTTGCCCGTCTGCTTGAGGCGCTTGATGATCCAGGGACCAAAGAGCACCACGATGACAAGGAGGACGATGAGAATCTCTACAGGACCAGCACCACCGATACGCATAGACAACCTTCTTCCTTGTGAAATATCGATCAAGCATTAAGGCTCTCGGACACGATGTGGCAGGCGCAACCAGCCGCGACCCGCGGCACTTCATCAGACGTTAGCGGTTAACCTTGGTGCAGCAGTAGGGGCACACCGTCCAGCCGGGCTCGAGCGCGTGACCGCAGGT
>OMWF01000238.1 GCA_900314665.1 uncultured Actinomycetes bacterium | reverse complement strand
TCTCACTCCTCGCCCGCACGGATGCGGCGGTGCTTTTCTCGAATGGCTTCGCGCGCCTTTGCCTGGCCTTCGATAGCCTGATCCAAGCACCTGGAATAGTACGTGAGCCCCGAGTCGATGGCGTCGTAATAGCTGACCTCGGCCTTCACGTACAGCTCGAGCGCGCGGTCCGGATCGGGGTCGAGCTTGCCCTCGATGCCGGTCATCAAATAGTCGGCCACATGGTGCGCGGCGCGGCACTGGAATCCGGTGCCCTTGCCGTTCTCGTAGGCCTTCAGGTACATGGTCCATGCCATCCAGTCGCTTTGGCGCACGCCACGGCCGCCGGCGTACAAATCGCCCAGCTTCCAAAACGCCTCGGGATTGCCGTTGGTCAGAGCTGCGCGAGCATAGCATTCGTAAGCCGCCGCGTAGTCTTTGTCCACACCGCGGCCGTAGTAGTAGATGTATCCCAGGTTCACGCTTGACTGGTCGTCTCCGCGGTCGGCCCCCAACTCATAAAGTTCGATGGCGGTGGCGTAGTCTTCCTTGCTGCCCGTGCCGTCGGTGTTGTGATACATGTTGGCCAGATTGCAGCAGGCCCCAGCGTTCCCGCTGGCTACGGCGTGCTCATAGGCGCGCTTCAACAATGCGCAAAACGCCGCGTTGGACTTGTTGCGGGCGACCACCGTTCCGTTGATGACCACCAGGCGGAGCATCCAATCAAAGTCATCGTCCAGCGCCGCGCTGTAGACGCTCTGAATCACCTCAAAGGCGTCTTTGTCCATGAGAGCCGCATACTCCGACCCCTCGTAGTCCTCATTCGACAGGGCCTCCCACGATGCCCGCTCCTCATCGGTAAGCTCTTCGAGCCTCAAAGCGCACATGACCGCACCGCCTCTTCCTCCGAACCCCATCCAGCTGTCAGCATTGTACCGTGCAACGGCCCTGTGGAATTCCGATTCCTCTGCTGCCGTCGACCCCGATGAGCTGTGGCCTTGCAGCTCCAGACCCAAGTCAGGCGCCCAACAGGGAGGCGGGAATGACCAGCACGCCGTCGTCGCGCATGTACGCCAAGCTTCCACGCCCTACGATGACGGCGAGAAATGCAGGCTCGGCATTCTTTGCGTCGGGGTTTGAGGTGACTCGATCGCGCAGCTTCAAGAGATTGCTGGCTCCTTCATCGGCCTTTGTGTCGCTGAGCTTCACCTCGATCCCGGCCCATCGGTCGCCGCATTCCACGATGGCGTCGACCTCGAGTCCTCGATCGTCTCGGTAATACCATAGCTCGTTGCCCAGCCCCGCATAGGTTGACAGGAATACGCGCAAGTCTCTGATCACCAGGTTCTCAAAGAGGAGCCCGAGTGTCTGGGTGTCTTTGAGCAGCCTCGGGGGAGTTGCGCCGAGCAGCGCTGCCGCAATGGAGGAATCGCCCGTCTCCACAAGCGTCATCGGCCTCATATGCAGCCGAGCTATTCTTCCCGTTCCCGAGTGATGGACGCGCTCACGAGCATCCTTTTTCAGGGAGGTAGATCCGGTAAGCAGAAGCTGCCCTCTTTTGTTTCCGGAGTCGTCGACATACCTGCGCGCGGCATCCCAGACCTCGGGGACCCCCTGCCACTCGTCTACGAGGTGAGGGATGTCGCCTATGAGTGCAAGCTTGGGATCGACCTCGGCGGCGTCGCGTTCGGCCGGGTCGTCGAGCTTGGACACGCTCGCGGACCGCGAGAGCGCTGCCCATGTCTTGCCGCACCATTTGGGCCCGATGATTTCAACGCAGCCGAACGCACCCATGAGAGCGTCGAGACGGCCTTCGATGAGCCTGGGCCTTATCCTTCGGGGGTGAGTGTTGCAGAGCTGGTCATAGTTGTCTCGGCTTCTTAATACTGGGCATTCAGTGTTTTGCTAAACATGCATTCAGTATTTTACCAACATATCATTCAGTGTTTTATATGGTTTTCACTCAGTAAAATACACGGCTGCAGAATGTACTAAGGCTCCAGGACAAGGGAAAGCCCATCCAGATAATTGCGGAGCGCGATCTATGCCTCTAGCTTGCTTGTGCATCGACCGCCCGGACAG
>OMWF01000240.1 GCA_900314665.1 uncultured Actinomycetes bacterium | reverse complement strand
ATGCGAATCCTGGGCCTTTGCTGAAAGCGCCGCCGCATAGTCGGATCCCAGCCGATGAAAACTTCGCATTTTGTTACATCTGCGACACAGGAGAAGCGCCATAGTCCCAAAACCTCACATTTTGTTACATTTGCGACAGAATCCCACCGTGCCAGGCAGGTCGCGAGGCTCCTGCTGGGCGAGCGGCGTGCAGGATGCCCCGTCCCCGCAGCTCTCGCTTCCGTTGTCCATTCGAATCCGGCTTGAGAGGACTATGGGGCCCTTAATCAGATTAAGCCCTCCTGAGCTGGTCGATTGCACTGGGGAGCGGAGAGGTTGCAGGCTTTGTGGCAAAGCGGACAGGTGCCCGAAAATCCGGTCGACGTGCCCGACGAGGTACCCGAAGCGCCGGTGGAGCCGCCAGCCGAGGCGCCCGAAGAACTGCCGGATGTGCTGTTGTCGGCTTGCGCCGCAGCACCGTGGCCACCCCTGCCCGGTCGCACCGGAGCCTGCGTCGAGGAGCTGCCCGCGGTGCCGGTATCGGTGCCGAGCCCGGCCTGGCTAGCGTTCGCATTGGCGGTTGAGGCGCCGCTGCCTGCGACGATTGAAGCCCCTGTGATTCCAAGCGCCACTGCTGCGACTGCCGCCGCCGCGTTCACCCCCAGCCCGATGGCACGACGTCGGCTGGGATCGTACGGGGCATCGATTGCCTTGGCAAAGAGACTCCAGTGCATGGCCAGGTGAACCACGGTCAGCGCGCACAACACGTAAGCGGAGATGGTGTGCACCGGGTACATCACCCCTCCAGGGTTTAAAAAAGCCAGGTCAAGACCGGTTTGACCGAGAAGCACGCTGATGGCGATCGAACTTATCGCCAACACCGCCATATCTGCCAGCAGCAGAATGGCTATGACCAGGTGAGCCTTCTGCTTTGCGCTGGTACGGCGCTTGGCGTGCCAAGTCCGGCTGATGCCAGTAAAAAACCTGCGCGAGAGCACAAGGTGAACCAGTATGCACGCAAACATGCTAAAGCCGACAATCTCATGAGCGACTACACCGGTGAGCGAGATGAGCATCTCGAAAACGATCATCACGGTGAGGATGAGGTCGAATGCGAGACGAAACTTGAGTTTTGCCATATGACGCCTTCCAGAAAGGGAAGCCTGACGCGGTGAGCGCGGGGCTTCTCGGGGTTGGTGCCATGCAGTCTATAGGGACAGGCTTTACTTAACCTGAAAGCTGCTCAACCGCAGTCCGATTATTACGGCCACGGTCAAGTAATGAATGAGCTGCCTCTTTTTGGCCACGTCGTGCCCGACAACCAGCGTTCGGGCCGCTTGGCAGGGAGAGGGCTCGCCATGGCACAAGCAGCCATTTGTGCAGTTCTCAGCAGACGCGTCGGCCGTTAGAAGCTGTTGTTGCGCTCCTTGGTGACCTCGTCTTCGGCGGCGTCGAGAAAAGCCGTGAGCTCCGAGAAAGCGAGCTGGCACCCATCGTTCACGGTAACAGCAACGTCGCAGGTATCGAGATTGGCGAAGGAGACCGTAAGCTTGATTGACACGGCGTCGCCAAGCGACAGCTGCGCGCGCATATCCTGGATGTAGTTCTTCCTCAAAGCATCGGCCATGCTTACGCGAAACTTGGCAATATCCTGCCCGGCCGTCCATTCGATGTTTTGATCGTCATCAAAATCCCAGGTATCGATTGTGAGTCGATATGCCTTGTCATTTGAGAGCACGCCGGCGGAGATGAAGAACTGGAGCCACTGCGCAAAGACAAAGCTAAAGAGCGGCCTGGCAGAGAACGCATGCTTGCCCGCAGTCAGCACCTGATCATCGCAGCCCGTCAGCTTCATGGCGTCTCCCATCGGTAACTTGCACCCTGAGTATATGGTAGCCGTCTGAGGACAAAAGCAAAGCGGGATGCTCAGCCTCACACGGATCTCTCGCGACGCTACCGGACGAGCAGCACAGTGGGCGGCGAGCGGGGACGAGACCGCGCACTCGCGCCCCGCCTCTGCGGCTTGAGAGGGGAGCCCGCATCGGCAGAGCCTCTACCCCTGCCCGAGCAGCTCCTCCAGCGACAGTTGGACCTGCGAATCTTCTCGCGCATCTGCCGGCGACGCAAGCTGCGCCCCCGCCCCCGTACCGTCGGTCATCCCATACACGACCTCGAGAAACGCCCCAAACGACGTCAGCGCCTGCCCCAACTTCCCCGTCTTGCTCAATCCGACATACGCAGCAATAGCCATTGCCTGACAGTTGATCGAGCGCTTTGGATTGAACTCGATATCTGTGAAGCTGTCGTACGCCAGCGCCTGCTTGGCAATCTCGGCGTTCTGCGGCAGCGAGAGCGCATGGATGTAGAGCCAGTTGTAGAAGGCATCCTTGGGCTCGAGCGGAAAGCGTCGCCCGGCAAACTCAAAGCGCACCATCGGCCCGCCTCCCCGTATGCGCTCATCACGCTTGGCATCACGCGGCGCAGCGCTAAAGAGGTCTGGGTACGGACCGCCCGCCTCAAACACCTTGCTGCCCTGGAAAGCGCACTCAACGGGGATAGGCGGCTTGTTGCCGCGCGGGTATATCCGCAGGTTAAAGGCGCTTAACGAGAATCCTAGCTCGTCCTCCGACCGAGAAGAGACCTCCAGCAGCCGTCGTTTGGGATGTGCTTCCTGGTAGGCCGCATGCAGGTTGTGAATCGACCCTCGTTTCTGCTTGAGCGAGAAGCCCGGGCAAAACTCAAAGTCGGTCATCACCGACTCGTAGTACGGCGGGACATCTGACGTATGAAAGACCGGTCGCGTTGCCATGCCCACCCCCCTACTCGTCCGAGCCCGCCATGCGAACATGGTATTCGTCGAGAAACGCATACGAGTTGCTCCAGGTGCCCACTTCAAGGCCCTGCCGTGCAACAAGCTCCCCCCCAGCGAGGCCTATCCGGCGACGGCTGACTCACGTTGAGGCTCTGGTGGAACAGCACCTTGCGGAGGTAACGCGTTGGAACGACGCCCCTCACCTGAACCTCCGCCTGCACGTCGCGGGGCAGCGCAGCGTCGAGAGCTGCGGCGCCATCGGCCGGCACCAGCGCATACCGGCCCGTGGCCTCCTTGGTAAAGATCTCTTGAAAGTCCCGATAGCTGCGGCGGTTGTCGAACGCAACCGAGTGCGACGACATGCCGCGCGAAGCCCCGTTGGTGGGGTAGAACGCGCAATCAAGCTCGCTTATGAGCGCCGGGTCGAGTTCGAGCAGAACCCAGTCGCGCTCGCTTCCACCTGTAACGTATTTCTTAAAGAGCATGGGCACGTTGGGCACGGACACCGAGAGAAAGGTCACGTTCTGACGCCCGTCAAACCGGTCCTCATCGCTGACCTTGGCATCTGCCGCCTGCGGGTTTAAGCCCTGGGCAAGAATGCCGGGCAGATTCTCGATGCGCGTGAAGTGCATAAGCCGAGAAATACCGCGTTT
>OMWF01000245.1 GCA_900314665.1 uncultured Actinomycetes bacterium | reverse complement strand
CTGAAACATGGGCCACGTATTTGAAGGGCTTGGCCTGCCAGTTGGCCGGGATGTCGCCGATCCAGTCGATACCACTCGGGCGCGTGTGAACGTCAGAATCGAGTCCGCGCGTGACGGTCTCCTGAATCAGCGACTTCCGGTAGTCTGCCAGCACGTCAAGCTGCCGCGCGATGGCGTCGATTGCCTTGTCGAGTTGGGTAACGCGGGTTTTCAATACTTTACTGATAGCCCTCTGCTGATTGCTTGGTGGAACTGGTACATAGATACCGCCAAGCCCTGCGGCTGACAACTCCATGAAGGTTGTTCCTCGGCCAGCTCTGACGAGCTCGGACTTGGATGCGAGAACCGCCCAGTACAGATACTCAGAATCCATGCCATCCGTAATCAAGGACTTGCAACCTTGGTTCGTGCAGAGCGGAACGGTCGTGAAGTTAACCTTGCCAATAGGCGCACGCGTGGAAATGACAGTGCTCCCTAAAGGCAGAAGGGTGGTTCCGCATGATTCATAGCCACGTCTTGAGACTCTGCGTGTCGAATCCGAAAGCAAACCATCGTCTGCCATGTCGGCGGGAGTCACCCAGATGATGCCATCTGGGTCATCGGACCAGTTGTTCCAGTCAGAAGTATCTGGCGTTGAGCCTTGAATTATTGAAGCCAGGTACTTTATTGGCTCACAACTCCACCCTTTGGGAATCTCGCCGATCCATTCGACTCCGCTCGCCTTCATCTGAGCCCCGCGATGTCGGACTCGACCTCGTCCTCCAGCTGCATGAACTCGTCCAGCAGCTCGGCCGAGGGCTTCGGCGGCACGTAGCGGTAGAAGTAGCGCGTGAACGGGAACTCCGCGCCGGTCTTCACGGCCTTGGGCGTCTCCTCGTCGAACCACGCCGCGTCAGGCACGTAGGGCGTCACCTCGCGGGCGAAGTGCTCATCCACGTCCTCGGAGAGCTTGACGATCTCGGTGTCCTTGGTGGCGGGGTCGTACTCGATGCTGCCGTCGCGCTTGTGGCGCAGAGGGGCCTTCTTGTCGATGGCGGAGAGGGCGTCCATCACCTTGGCGATGACAGCCTTGCGCTGGGCTGGCGTCTCGCCCTCCCGGTAGTCGGGCGCATTGGCGAGCAGACCCTTGAGATGCCTCTCGAACGCCTTCCAGTCGTACCAGACCTTCTCGCCCTCGTTGGCGCGGAGAATCCGCACGATCTCCTGGAACGAGGGCTCGGCGGCTTCAAGGTCAGCGAGTAGCTTGGTCTCCTTGGCCGTGCGGTCGACCACGTCGATGAGCGAGAGCTCCTCCATCTTGGCGGGGTCGTGCATCCTCTGCATGAACCTGCCCTCGCACATCGCGTCGATGCGCTCCTCACATATGCGGTAGCTGCGCTGCATGGGCTGGTAGACGGCGTACTCCTTGTAGAGGAACTCCTCGTTGGGCAGGATGCGGCTGTGCTCGGTCTCCTCGAAGTCGCGATAGATGCGCGTGATCTGGTCGGCCTGTTCCTCGCTCACGTATTTGCGCTTCATGCCGAGCGAGCGCTTCATGGGCTTCCAGATGTCGGTGGCGTTGATGAGCTGCACCTTGCCTCGGCGCTCGGAGCGCTTGTTGCGCGAGATGACCCAGATGTAGATGCCGATGCCTGTGTTGTAGAAGAGGTCGGTCGGCATGCCTATGATGGCTTCCACCAGGTCGTTCTCCAGGAGCCACCGGCGAATCTGACTCTCTCCGGAGGATGTGCCGCCCGAGAAGAGCGGCGAGCCGTTCGAGATGACGCAGGCGCGTCCGCGTTCGGGGTCGAGCTTGTACACCACGTGCTGCATGAAGAGCAGCTGCATGTCGCCTTTGGCCGGAAGCCCCGCCGGGAAGCGCCCGTTGGGCTTCAGGTGCTCGGCCTCCACGGCCCGCTCCACGCCCTGCGAGGCGTCCTTGCCGCCCCACGGCTGCCCGAACGGGGGATTGATGAGGCAAATCCGCATGCGGTCGTCCGGGAAGCAGTCCTCCTTCATGGTGTCGGCAAGCTTGATGTGGTCCTCGCGCTGGCCCTTGATGAGCATGTCTGCCAGGCAGATGGCATGAGACTCGGGGTTAACCTCCTGGCCGTACAGGTAGACGGTAGCCTCGGGGCACATCTCGGCGAGCTTCTCCTGG
>OMWF01000247.1 GCA_900314665.1 uncultured Actinomycetes bacterium | reverse complement strand
TGGGGAGGAGAGGGGCGCACCCTGCTCAACGTGCCGCCCACCTTCTCCATCTACGAGCTCTACGCCCAGATCACCGGCACCAGCGTGGTGAACGTCCCGCGCCGCGCCGACCTCACGGTGGACGAGGAGGCCGTGCTCGCCCGCGCCAGCCAGCCCGACATCGACCTGGTCATCATCACGAGCCCCAACAACCCCTCGGGCGACGTGGTGGACCCCGCCTTTGTGGAGCGGCTGCTCAACGTCACCGACGCCCTGGTCCTTATCGACGAGGCCTACCAGGAGTTCTCCGGCCAGACCGTGCTGCCGCTGCTGGAGCACCACAAGAACCTGATGATCCTGCACACCTTCTCCAAGGCCTACAGCCTGGCCGGGGCGCGGGTGGGCTATATTTTTGCCGACCCGTCGGTCATCGACGAGTTCCTCAAGGTGCGCCAGCCCTACAGCGTGAACGCGCTCTCGCAGCTGGTGGCCGAGGTGGTCTTCGAGAACCGCGCCGCCCTGATGCCCGGCGTGGACCAGATCGTCTCCGAGCGCTCCCGCCTCATCGAGGAGCTGCCGCGCATCAAGGGCGTGACGGTGCGTCCGAGCAGCGCAAACTACGTGCTCATCCACGTGCCCGACGCCCACCGCGTGTGGGAGCGGCTGCTCGCTGAGCACTCCGTGCTGGTCCGCGACTTCTCGCGTACTCCGGGCCTTGAGGACTGCCTGCGTCTGAGCGTGGGCCAGCCCGATGAGGACACCAGGCTGCTTGACGCCCTGCGCCAGGTGGTGGAGGGCTGACCTGCCGAGAAGAGCCGCGGTGGCAGGCATTTTAGAAGCCCTGAATCCGTCCGGGAGCTTGTCCGGGACGTGTGCGCACATTCATGGCGCCGGCGACGGTGCCGCCAACTGAACGGAGGACGCATGAGAACCGCTCATGTCGAGCGCCAGACCGCAGAGACGCAGATCGAGGTGAGCCTCAACCTGGACGGCACCGGCGCGGTGCAGGTCGACACGGGCATCGGCTTCTTCGACCACATGCTCTCCGCCCTGGGGCGCCACAGCCTGATCGATCTTACGGTCAAGGCCGTGGGCGACCTGGAGGTGGACGGCCACCACACGGTGGAGGACACCGGCATCGTCATCGGCCAGGCGCTGCGCGAGGCCCTGGGCGACAAGGCCGGCATCCACCGCTATGGCTCGGCCATCACCCCCATGGACGAGGCCCTGGTGCTCTGCGCGATCGACATCTCCGGGCGCGGCGCGGCCTTTGACGAGACCGCGGTCCCGCAGCAGATGCTCGGCACCTTCGACACCGACCTGGCGCGCGAGTTCTTCATCGCCCTGGCCGCCAACGCCGGCATCACGCTGCACCTGCGCCAGCTGGCCGGGCGCAACGCCCACCACGTGCTGGAGGGCGCCTTCAAGGCCCTGGCCCAGGCGCTGCGCCAGGCCGTGGAGCTCGACCCCCGCCGTGCCGGCGAAGTCCCCTCGACCAAGGGGACGCTGTGAGCGCCCAGGGGCCGGTGACCATCGCGGTCATCGACTACCACAAGGGAAACCTCCGCTCGATGGAGCGGGGCCTGGCCGACGCCGGGGCCGAGGTCGTCATCACCGACGACCCTGCGGTCATCCGCACCGCCGACGGCCTGGTGCTGCCCGGCGTGGGCGCCTTCGCCGACGCCAGCGCCGCCATGCGGCAGATGGGCCAGGTGGACGCCGTGCGCGAGCAGGTGGCGCGCGGGATCCCCTTCCTGGGCGTCTGCCTGGGGCTGCAGCTGGCCTTCGACTGGGGCGACGAGGGCTGCGCGCCGGGCGAGCGCGCCGAGGGCCTGGGGCTTGTCGCCGGCGGCTGCCGCCGCCTGCCCTCCGAGGTCGACGGCGTGCGCTTCAAGGTGCCGCACGTGGGCTGGAACGACGCCTGCCTGACAGAGGCCGGCGCGGCCAGCCCGCTCTTTGCCGGCATCCCCGACCACACCTACTTCTACTTCACCCACTCCTACGTGGCCGTGCCCGATGACCCCGCCTGCGTGCTCGCCACCACCGAGCACAGCGAACGCTTCACCAGCGCGTTTGGCACGGGTCGCGTCTACGGCACCCAGTTCCACCCCGAGAAGTCATCGACCTGGGGCCTGGCCCTGCTCAAGAACTACGTGGGCATCGTCGCCACGGCCCGGGAGGAGCGCGCATGAACCTGCTACCTGCCATCGACATCCTGGGCGGCAAGGCCGTCCGCCTGGCGCAGGGCGACTAC
>OMWF01000249.1 GCA_900314665.1 uncultured Actinomycetes bacterium | reverse complement strand
TCTTTTGCGGAGGCGAACGTCAGCTGCCCGCGCAGCTCGTCGACCAGCACCTGGGCGCGCGCGAGCGTGCTCTGAGCGGCGGCTTCGGCAGCAGTGAGCTGGGCAAGCCGCTCCTCATCAGCCTCCCGATTCCGCTCGAGCTCCGCCAGCTCCGTGCGCAGACGCTCGCGCTGGGTCACCTGCTCCTGGAGCGCCTTGAGCCGCTCGTTCGTTGCCGTCCGCTCGTCCTTGACCCGTTGATGAGCCTGCGCAAGCGCCTGTCGCAACTCTTCAAGCTGGTTGTCGTCTGCCTGGTCGAGCACCGCCAAGCCACCGGCTTGTGCCCCGGGCAGAGCAGCCAGCTCTTGGGAGAGCTGCTCTCTGCTCGCTGCCAGCCCGCCTCTCTGGGCAGCTGCCGCTGTAGATGCGCGGCGCATTTCTTGCTCGGCGGCATCACGAGCAGCCTTGAGCTCGTCGAGCTGCTCTTGGTCCGGCGCCTGGTCGGCCGGCCGCGCCGGCAGTGGATGCTCTGTGGAGCCGCAGACCGGGCATGGCTCACCCGGGATGAGCTGAGCCGCCAAGACCCCTGCCTGGCTGGCGTAGTAGCGCTCCTGAGCCTGAGCAAAGGCCTGGTCGGCACCGCTGTAAGCTCGCTGAGCCTGGAGATAGGCGCTCTGCAGGCGCCCCACCTTGGCGATAAGCTCCCGATACGCCATGAGCTTCTGCCGCGTCTGCTGGTAGGCGGCGTCTTGCTGAGTCAGCTTATCGAGCGTGCGGTTCTCCTCGGCCACCTTGACCTGAGGGCTGCCGATTTGCTCGAGCTTGGCGTCGAGCTCTGCTTGCCGTTTCTTGCCTCGCTCGACCTTCTTGGACTGTTGCTGCGCATCTTTGGTCGCCTGTTGCGCCGCCTTACGAGCTCTCCCCAACTCGGCCGTGCGCTCGTCAAGCTGCTGGTAGCGAGGTAGCTGGTCACGGGCCAAGGCGAGCTGGTTGGCAGCCGCTTGCCGCTCGGGCTCGCGCGCCTCCTCGGCAGCGAGCGCTCGTTGGCACTGTGTGAGCTCGGCCGTAAGCCGCTCCGCCTGCTTGAGATGGTGCTGACGCTGCGCCACATCTCGGGCGCGCGCCTCCTGTTGGGTCACTTGTTGATTGAGGTTGGTCCGCTGCCGGTCAAGCGCTTGCCGGCGCTGCTCTGCAGCGTCCAAGGCAGCTGCATCCTCCTGGTCGAGCGCGGCGAGCAGGTCGAGCCACTGCGGAACGTAGGCCGCTGCGGCGTTTGTCTGCGAGAGCGACTTCAGACGTTGAAGCTCTCCCGCCTGCACGCTCTCAGGTGCGCACCTGATCTGCGACGTCAGTGCCGCCAGACGCTCGCGACTTGCCGAAACTTGCTGGTATAAGCTCGACGCCTGGCCTTTAAGCCGGTACTGAAAGTCTTCATAGACCTGGGTTCCAAAAATGTTGCGGAAGATCGGCCCCCGGGTCTTGGTGTCCGACCGCAGCAGCTGCGCAAACTCCCCTTGGGCTATCATCACGATCTGCGAGAACTGCTTGGCGGTGAGCCCCAGCAGCTCCTCGCAGGCAGAGGTGACCTCGGACTCGCCCTCCGCCAGCACCTTGCCGTCGCGCTCGCGCACAAGCGAAGCCTGCGGCTTGGTGGTCGTGGTGCCCTCGCCGCGAAGCTTGGGACGGGCGTACGAGGGGCTACGACGCACCTCGTAGACCTCATCCTGATAACTAAAGCGCAGGTCGACGTAGGTCTCGGCGGCAGGCTCGGCAAAGTCGCTGCGAAGCGATGCCGTGACCCTATACCCCCCGCTCGCCTGTCCGTAGAGCGCAAACTTGATGGCGTCAAAGATGCTGGTCTTGCCCGCCCCGGTGGGACCGGCGATGAGGTAGAGCCCGCGATCGCCAAGCTGCTCAAAGTCCACCACCTGATTGCCGGCGTACGGCCCAAACGCATTCATCGTGAGCACGAGCGGCCTCATCGGTCCTCACCTGCCTCTCGGGCGGCAGCCGCAACGACCGCCTCTTGCTGATCCGAGAGCTGCTCGCCCGTCTGCTGTAAGAAGTAATCGTCAAAGAGCTGCGGGATGGTCTTATGTGAGGGGTCGGCCTCGATGCGCGGCGCCCTCTCCTCGTCCTCCGTCTGGGCAAAATCCAACGTCATCGTATGGGGATAGAACTCCCGCACCTTGGCCATGGCGTCCATCAGGGCCTCGTCTGTGAGGGTGACGTGCAGGTAGTCCTCTGCCGCCGGACCCTCCTCGCCCGCCTGAGAGCGCAGTTCTTCAAGCGAGCCGCGCACCTCGCGCATGTCGTGTAGAGGCTGGAGCGGCACCTCCTCAACCTGCACCGCGCCTTGCGCGTCAAGGTCCACCAAGTTCAGCACCAACTGGCGGCCGCTCTCGGAGAAGGAGTACTTGAGCGGGGTTCCGCAGTAGCGCACCTCGGGACGGCCAATCTGCTGAGAGATGTGCACATGCCCCAGCGCCACATAGTGAAACGCGGCAAAGAGCGAGGCGTCAACGTTATCGACTCCCCCCACCGCCACGCTCAAGCCCGGTTCATGTACGACCTCCGGGGGCGTTCCGGCATTGGTCACAAACTGGTGCGCCACCAGTACCGACCGCACATCCGGGTCGATGGGCATGTGCGCCACCGCCACCGCCACCGCGTCTTGGTAGGAGGATATCTCCTCGTCAGGGAAGGCAGCCCGCACGTAGACCGGCTTGACAAAGGGCAGCAGGTGGATATCGACCGGTCCGTATTGATCGGACAGGTGCACCACCTGGGGCTTCTCGCTAAAGGCGCGGGCGATATGGATGCCCTGGGCGTCCATGAAGCGCGACCCAAAGGAGAGGCGCTCGGCGGAATCATGGTTGCCAGGGATGACCAGAACGGGAACCTCATGCTGGCTAAAGCTGCCCAACAGGTGCTCAAAGACCTCGAGCGCCTCCGTGGAGGGGACGGGTTTGTCGTAGACGTCACCGGCGATGAGCACCGCATCAACGTGGGCGGCAAGCGCCTTCTGGACGATCTGGTCCAAGATAAAGCGCTGGTCTGCCAACATGGAAAACTCGTTGACGCGCTTGCCTATATGCAGATCGGCCAGATGCAGAAACCTCATTTGCCCCTCCTCAAAACGTGCAACCCTCCCAGGCGACGCAAGAGTGCGTACCGGAGATCACTCTACTCGACCCCTGTGAGGTATTCCGAGAGCAGCCCGAGCAAAGACCGCACCGCTCCGGTCGCCCGCCCGCGCCCATGCAAAGCGGCCCCGCCTGAAGACGAGGCGAGGGCCGCTTGATGGGATATCGCTTCTTGAAAACGGGCGCTTACGCTGCCACCGGAGCGCTTGGGGTCTGCTTGCGCCGCTTGGCCAGCAGGTACTGGATGGCTAGCACGCCGCCCACGCAGGCGATGCCCACGGTATCGGTTACTAGGCCGGGAATCATCAGAGCCAGGCCGCCCGCCGCACTCACGATGCGTAGCGGGGCCGCCACCTTGGTAAACACATGCCCCTCGGTGCCCACCGCTACGCCAAAGAGTCCGATAAGCGCCGTGACGAGGGCCACCACCAACTCATAGCCGGCAAAGCTTCCTTCCAGCACGATGATGGGGTTGTAGACCAGGATGTACGGGACGATGAAGGCGGCAATGGCCAGCTTGGTGGCGTTGACGCCGGTCTTGAGCGGGTTTGCCTTGGCGATTGCGCTGCCCGCATACGCCGCCAGCGCCACTGGCGGGGTGATGTCGGCCACGATGCCAAAGTAGAACACAAAGAAGTGCGCGCAGATCAGAGGCACGCCCATCTGAATCAGGATGGGGGCCGTGGTAGAAGCCATGATGCAGTAGTTGGCAGTGGTGGGAACGCCCATGCCCAGGATGATGCAGGAGACCATGGTAAGCAGCAGGCCAACGATGATGTAACCGCCGGCGAAGTTGATAATCACGTTGATGAGGGTGGAGGCCAGGCCGGTGACGGTGATGCAGCCGGCGATGAGACCCGCCATGGAGCAGGCCACAGCCACGGAGATGCAGCTCTTGGCGCCCGCCTCAAGGGACTCGAAGAGCATCTTGCCGGCAATCTTGAGCACGCGCACCAAGACGCTGCCTGCGGACTCGCCCGGATCGCGGCGGCCCATCTCAATCGTGAAGAAGTTGATGCAGCCGATAAAGAAGGCGCCCACGATGGAGAGGGCGGCGGACACGGCCATGGTGCGTGCGCCCGAGGCCACCAGCCAGACCAGCAGCACCAGCGGGATGATCAAGTAGCAGTTCTTGGCGAGGTAGGACCACTTGGGCAGCTGGTCGCGCGGAATGCCCTTGAGGTCGAGCTTCTTGGCCTCCAGATGGACCGTGATGAAGATGCCGGTGAAGTAGAGCAGGGCCGGAATGACGGCCTTGGCCGCCACGTTGATGTACGGGATGCCCATGTACTCGGCCATCAGGAAGGCGGCGGCGCCCATGATGGGGGGCATGATCTGGCCACCGGTTGAGGAGGCGGCCTCGACCGCGCCGGCAAACTCAGGCCTATAGCCCGTCTTCTTCATCATGGGGATGGTGACTGAGCCGGTGGTCACGGTGTTGCCCACTGAGGATCCTGAGACCATGCCGCACAGAGCGGTGGAGATGACGGCCACCTTGGCGGCTCCGCCCGAGGACCAGCCGGCGATGCGGTTGGCAAACGAGATGAAGAACTCCGAGATGCCGGTGCGCTCGAGGAAGGCGCCAAAGATGATGAAGAGGACGATGTACGTGTAACAGACGTTGATGGGGGTGCCGATGACGCCGTTGGTCGAGTAGAACAGCTTGTAGGAGATGTTGCGCAAAGCCAGGTACGGCGTGGCCGAGAACGAGAACTGGTTGTAGAAGGCGTAGACCAGCAGGCATCCCACTACCACGATGATGGGAATGCCCACGCAACGCCGGCAGAGCTCGATAAGAACGATCACGCCCACCACGGCAAGCACCACGTGCAGCGGCTGAATGCGGGTGGCCAGACGGATGATGCTCATGGCGTTGAAGGCAAAGTACAAAAACGCGAAGGCTCCCGCCGCCATGATCGCGATGTCGTACCAGGGTATGTGGTTGGGCCGCACGCGCTTCTTGTTGGCCGGATAAACCACAAAACCAATGACGATAATCAGGGCTACAAAGCGCGAGAGCTTGGTCTCGGGCAGTTCGACCGAGAACAGCGTCATGTAGATGCAGTACACCGAGAAGGCCGCCAGCAAGGTGGCCACGGCCACGCGCGCCTTACCGGTCCAAATGCGCGTGGCCGACTCGCGGTCGTACTCGCGCATGATCTGCTCCATGGACTCGTCAGAGGTGGCATGGCCATCGACGATGCGCTCGGCCTCATTGATGTCGGCGTCGGTTCCGCCGATCATGTCCATGCTGCCGATCTTCTCGGGCTTCTTCTCGCCCTTTTTCTTCTTGAACATCGACGCCAACGTGCAGCTCCTAACCTAAGCAGAGAGGTCGCACGACGCAGTCCGCGCGACCTCCCTGCAAGTCAAACCATCATGCCTTGCTTGGTAACGCGAATCCCAGGCTACTTGGTGGGAACGTCGTACCCCTGCTCGGCAAAGTACTTGGCAGCACCGGGATGGTAGGGCACGGCAGTGATTGAAGCGCCCTTCTCAACGTTGACCTCGGCGTACTTGGCGTGGGTGTCAGTCAGGCTGGCGGCGTTGTTGAAGATGTCGGCCACAAAGGTGTAGACGGCATCCTCGGAGACATCGTCGCGAGCCAGGATGACGGCGTTGACGGCCACGGTGGTGACGTCGGAGTCCATGCCGTTGTAGGTGCCAGCGGGGATGACGGCCTCGGAGTAGTAGGGCGAAGAGGCCAGCAGCTGCTGGAGGTGCTCATCATCGATGCCCACCAGGTAAGCGGTCTTGCTGGTGGAGAGGTCAGTGATGGCGGTGGTGGGGGCGCCGGCCACGATGAAAGCGGCGTCGATGTTGCCGTTGCGCAGGGCGTCGGCGCTATCGCCAAAGCTCTGGTAGGTGGGGTTGATGTCGCTCTCGGTCAAGCCGTAGGCACCCAGGATGTCGATGGCGTTGAAGTACACGCCCGAGCCAGCGGCACCGATGGAGACGTTCTTGCCCTTGAGGTCGGCCACGGTCTTGATGTCGGGATTGCAGGTCACGATCTGCACCTGCTCGTCGTACAGAGCGGCCGCGGTGGAGAAGTTGGTGACTGGGGCGCCGTCAAAGAGGTTGGTGCCCTCGTAGGCGTAGGCCTCCACATCGGACTGGCAGAAGGCCAGCTCAGCATTGCCGTCCTCGAGCTCCATGACGTTGGCCTGCGAGCCATTGCCCACCAGAGCCGTCACGGGGACGTTGGTGTTATTGGTGGCATGCTGGGCGATAACAGAACCAAAGGCGTAGTAGGTGCCAGCTTCGCCGCCGGTCACAAAGCGCAGGGCCTTGTTGCCCGACGAGGCCGCGGCGCTGGTGGTGCCGGCCTTGCTGGTTGCGTTGCCGCTAGAAGAGCTGCCGGAGCCGCAGCCGACCAGGGCAAGCGCCAGGCATGCCACAGCTGCAAACGCAGCCAGCGCCCTCCACGTGCGTTTCTTTGTCATTTTGCTCCCCTTCTCTAGCGTGGTAGTGTGCGCGAGTACTCCTGAGCGCCAGGCCTCCCGCCTTTGCGCAGCGCCACTATCGACGTATGGATGGGTGCCATTATACGTGCACTTCCGTTACAAGCTCTTTAACAAATGCACCGACCGTCGCACGACTCCTACCCGGTCGGTAGAATATGGCTTCTACTAGCGGCTCTTATCCGTATAGAGAACCTATTGGCCTTGCATGAGTTCCTCTTATGTCAGGTTGTTATCCCCCGTCGGCAGCGTGTTTCACGCCGTTCATCTGGCCAGAAAGCGAAATCATGTTTGTGACTAGGGCGCCCGTTGCGTCCCACGGCGCGCTACACTGGGTTCACTCTGTCGACAAGGGAGGCCATATGCAGGATTCACGAATTCGCGAACTGCTTGAGCTCACGGTCGATTACCTCGCAGACGAGCGGGAGTACTCGCGCATGCGGCTCTTTGGGGCCGACACCTTTGACGGTCTCTCCAACGATGACCTCTTCGCCGGCTTCAGGGCCCTGGTCAACACCCGCCAGCCTCTGCCTGCGAGCAAAGACTTTATCCAAGCGCAGGACGAGCTCTTGCAAGCCCTCATTGCCGAGAAGGGCGTTTCTCGGGTGGAAGATGCGGACCAGGCGCCGGATGACCCGCGGATACGTGTCTGGCAGGGCAACATCGTCACCTTTGCTGCCGATGGCATCGTCAATGCCGCCAACAGCCAGATGTTGGGCTGCTGGCAGCCGGGCCACCACTGCATCGATAACGCCATCCACACCTTTGCCGGCATCCAGCTGCGCGCCGAGTGCTCCCAGCTGATGCAGGCCCAGGGCCACGAAGAGCCCACCGGCTCGGCAAAGATCACCGGCGCGTACAACCTACCCGCCAAGCACGTGATCCACACCGTGGGGCCTATCGCCGACGGGCACCCCACGCCGCAACACCGCGAGCAACTCGCGAGCTGCTACTCGAGCTGCCTCGACCTGGCGCACGAGCAGGGGCTCTCGAGCATCGCCCTCTGCGGAATCTCCACCGGCATCTTTGGGTTCCCCCGAGAGGAGGCGGCTCGGATCGCCGTCAAGACGGTCCGCGCCTGGCTGGCGGAGCACCCTGCAAGCAAGCTCGTCGTGGTGTTTGACGTGTACGGCGCCGAGGATGAGGCCACATACCGGCACCTGCTGGGAATGGAGTAGCGACCGGGAGGGCAGCCGGCCTTCGCGGGCCAGCCGGCAACGCCGCCCCGCCGAGCGCGTCCGTCCTCCGGCAGCCGCAGCCGGTCTTACCGGGCTGGCACAGAGCACAAGGCTTCAGCAAGGGGGGCTGCGCAGTGGTATGCGCAGCCCCCCTATCAGCTGATATGCCTTTGAGGCCCGACAGATCGCCTACGGCATGAAGCAGGTCACCTTGGACCCGCCCAGTTCCTCCATGCGCTGGGGAATCCTGTCGAGGGGCAGGATTTCGATGACCTTGGCCAGGCACTGGAGCTCGCAGGCGGCGGGCTTGCCGGCCGCCCGGCGCTCCTCGCACAGGTCGCAGAGGCGCGAGGGCACGGGCACGTAGTCCCACTCCCACGCGTCGCCCAACTTCTTGGGGCCAATCTGCTGCACTTTGATGCCCCACTCCTCGGGGTCGAGCCGCTTTTCCTTGAGGCAGGAGACTTCGCAGGTCTGGCAGCCGGTACAGAGGCCGTAATTGATGAGCATTGCGTGTTTCATGCTGTCCCCTATCCCAAGCTGTCCACTTTGCGAATTTTGCAGATGCCGTTCTTGTACGGCGCCCCATATCCAGTAACCGACACGTCCTCGTGCGGGATCAGGTTGTTGGCGTTGGCCTTCCACACGCCGTAGAGGTTGGGCGCCTCAGGGTCCTGCTCGGGGAACCACCACGCATGCTCGACATGGATGAGCTGCTCAGGTACCTCCTCGGTGACATGGGCCTTCTGCGTCATCTTGCCCAGCGGGCTGGCGACCTCCACCCAATCGCCGTCGGAGATTCCGTAGCGCACGGCCGTCGCCGGGTTGATCGTCACCAGCGGCCACGGGTGCAGCCTGCGGAAGGTGGTGCCTGCCTGCCGGTGTTCCGAGTGGAACATGCTGATGTGGCGGCCGCCGGTGGTGTAGTAGAGCGGGTACTCGTCGGCCAGGTCGGGCCGGGAGATGTGGCTGTAGGTGGGCTCCGCGTAATAGGGAACCGGGCTCTCGCCGTAATTCTCGAGCACCGGCGAGGAGAGCTCGATGAGACCCGTGGTGGTGTCGAATCCCGGCTCTCCGTCAGGCCTGAGCAGGCCTTTCTCGTACTTGCGGTACTCGTAGCCGGCCATCTTGGCAGGGACGGCCTTGACCTCGTCCAGCCCGTAGCCGTACGTCCGCTTGAGCATGGCATCAAAGAACTCGTCGGGGGTGCTCATGTCCTCCCAGAGCTCGGGGCGCATGCGCTTGCCCATGTCGATCAAGATCTCCAGGTCGGACTTGGTGTTGGGGTTGTGCACGGCCTCGTTCATGGCGCCGATGAAGTGCTGGTTGCGCCCGTAGTTGGGGGTCACCAGGCCCTCGTGCTCGGCAAAGGTCGAGAGCGGCAACACCAGGTCGGCCAGGGCCATGATGGTGGGGGTCATGAAGATGTCCTGAGCGACCACGAACTCAAGGTCCTTCATGGCCTGGTACCAGCGCTGGGGTTGATCGGCCATGCAAGCCAGCGGGTTAGTGCCGATGATCCAGCACATGCGCAGCTTGTAGTAGCCCTCCCAATCGGCCCACTTGCCCTCGAGCCAGTTGAGGAGGGTGTCACCCTGCACGCCGCCCATCGCCGCGCCGATGTTGAAGAGCTCATACTTGCCGTCGGGGTCGACGATGTGCTTGGCGGCCATCTCGGGCGAGATGGTGTCGGACATCTCGTAGCGCCACTTGCCGATGAAGCTGGTGGGCGCCGTGATGGTCACTCCTCCGGGCACGTCGATGTATCCACAGATGGTGCACAGCGCGAGGAAGCACTGGGCTGCCTGCGTGGAGGCCTTGGACTGGTCGAGCGCCACGCCCCAGGTGGCCGTCGAGGGCGCGTTGGTGGCGAAGGCGCGCGCCGCGCCCACCAGCTGCTCGGGGTCGACCCAGGAGACCTCCTGGACCCTCTCGGGCGTCCACTCCTCGCAGGCGGCCGCCAGCTCGTCGAAGCCGTAGACCCACTTGTCCACAAAGTCGTGGTCGTAGAGGTCCTCCTTGATGATGACGCGCAGCAGGCCCATACCCACCGCGGCGTCGGTGCCGGGCCTGAGCTGGAGGTGGTACTCGGCGTGGGCGCCCAGCCAGGTGAGGCGCGGGTCGATGGTGATGATCTTGGAGCCGCGCTTCATGAGGTCGATGATGCTGTGCCCGAAGAAGCCGTCGGGGCTCGAGTAGAGCGGGTCCTTGCCCCAGACCAGGATATACTTGGGGACCTCGTAGCCCGGGTGGTCGTAGCGGTCCTCGTAGTACTGGGCCCAGTCGATCTCCGGCACGCCGGCGCCCAGCAGGTAGTTGGTGATGGTGGCTCGGGGGCCGTAACAGGCCTCGCCGCTGAAGGCGTAGGTGGAGGCGCCGTTGCACGTGTTGCAGATGGCGGGCCCGTACACGGGCGCGTAGAGCGTCGACTCGCGGCCGGTGCCCGTCAGGGTGAAGATCGTCTCGGCGCCGTAGTCGCGCCAGATGCCGCGAATCTTCTCCTCGAGCAGGTCGTACGCCTCGTCCCAGGAGATCTTCTCCCAGGCGTCCTTGCCGCGCTTGTCGCGGTCGCGCCTCATGGGGCTCTGTAGGCGCTCGGGGCTGTACAGGATTTCATCGAGGGCCAGGCAGCGTGGGCACACGCGGCCGTTGGTGACGGGGTTGTCGGGATCGCCCTCGACCTTGACGAGCTTGTTGTCCTTGACGTGCAGGATGAGGCCGCAGCCCACCGGGTGGTCGCCCGGGGGCGACCAGGCGCAGGTGCGGACCTTCATCACGCCGTCCTCTTCGGTGATGTAGGGCTTGCTCTCTGAGGTCATCCTCTCATTCCTCTCTCCTCGAACCACTACCTCCCCAACGCGCAATCGACCGGTCGCCAAGCCTCAAGCCCTCTCAAGCCCGAGGGCCGCCTCTGCCACAGGTTCAAGCCGAGAAGCCCCGGCGTAAGCGGCGCGCCTTGGCGACGGCCATAACAGGAGAATGGTACAATTCTAGGTACAAACATGCATCACTGGCTTGGGAAGCAAAGCGCTTCTCAGGCCCAGCATTCTGAGGAGCAACCCCTGCAGACGGTTCCGTGTAAACACAACGTGCCGGGCACTCGCTGCACCCGGCACGTCATCAGAGCATGACCAGCGCGTATGCGGTTATTGGAGCAGCTGCCTAGCCGTTGAGCTGACGGGCCGCCCAGGCGCGGTCAATCTTGAAGCCGGCTTCTGCGGCGTCCTGCTTGGCCAGCGATGACGCCGCCTCGTCATAGAGAGCGCGGGGCACCGGCACCTGATACCAGGCATCATCGTCCTTGGGCTGCAGCTTGACCAGCACGTCGCCGTTCTCGGCCAGGCCGTCGTAAACAGCCGGCTCATCGCCGGTCACCTGAAACTCGTCGCGCACCCGCAGCAGGGCCATGACCTTGAGAATCTCGAGCACCTGGTCGTCAAGGCCGTTCTCAAAGGCGCGGACCTTCTCGGCCAGCTCATCATGGCTGGACACGATGCGGCGGGTGTTTGCGGACTGGAACTCAGCGGGGAGCTGGGCGCCGGCACCGGCATCGGCTGCCGAGAAGAGCTGGGCGATCTGGTTGGCCTCGGCCTCGTCCGGCGAGTAGAAGACCGTGGCGTTGTGGGCGTTGTCGTGGTAGAGGCACGAATAGGCAACTTGGACGT
>OMWF01000250.1 GCA_900314665.1 uncultured Actinomycetes bacterium | reverse complement strand
GAAAACTTCGCGTTTTGTTACATTTGCAGCACGGGGACGGCCCCGCGGCCCCAAAACTTCGCGTTTTGTTACATTTGCATCATGCCATCCCGCCCGTCAGCCAGGGTGCGGGGCTTGACCGGTCGGCCGCGGCGGTGCCGAGCGACGCCCCACGCCGCGCCGGGCGGGTTGCTGGAGCTTGGGCGGCCGGCCATACGCGATCTGCGGGACCTTCTACCGCGAAACCGGGTTGCGAGACCTCTGATTGAACGGGCGGTACACGAGACTCGAGGCTCCGTAGGCTTTCACCCAGGTAGCGCCCTCGATTGGGCGAAAGCCCCAGGAAGCAAACGACACATGGGATGATTCCACCTCCGAAGGGCCGACGCCGCAAGCCGTTCGAATCCGGCTTGGCAGAGCTGTGAGAACATACCCTTACCGCGCGCCCATCTTAAGGCTGCGGTTCTCGCGCACCTTGGCCTGCTCGCAAGCGCTGACGCCGCCCCTGATGAAGATGTCGATCAGACTCCGAACCCGCTCCCACTCCTCAGCGTCGACCCTCGAACCGCGGGCTGCGGCGGCGCATCCCGAGAGCTGGAAGCGACAGAGCGCCTGCACCTGCTCCCAGCTGTAGCCTGCCGAGACGAGCCTCCCATAGAGGTCGCGGCCCACGAGCGACGCGGCGATGTCCAGGAAGGTCTCCATGAAGCGGTCGTCATCCACCACGGATTTGTAGGGACCCGGCTCCCTCAGCAGGAGGCAGAACGGCCTGCCCTCGCTCGCCTCAGCGCAGTCTGAGCAGTTCACCTGAACGTTCAGAGGGGTCAAGGTGTCGCTGAACTCGACCACCAGGCTGCGATACACGTCGTCCAAGTTGTTGTAGTGCTGGTAGAAGGTCGAGCGACTGACCTGCGCCTTGCGCGCCACCTCGGCTATGGTGAGCTGAGTCAGGGGCTTAGCGGCAAGCAGACGGATGAGGGCGCCTTTGATGGCGTCCTCGGTGCGGGTGCGGTAGCGGTGCTGGCGGTCGGTCACAAGGCCACCTCCGAGGAGAACTCCGACAGCGCCTCGGCGATGCCGCCCACCACCCGCGACGCCCGCTCCCTGACCTCGACCGGGGAGTCGGGAAAGGTGAACGAAGCGTCTGCCGGCCCAAACATAGGCGCGTCGTTGTAGGAGTCCCCCATGGCGCCGATGCGATCGGCGCCCAGGCGCTCGCGGACGATGCGCACGGCCTCGCCCTTGGAGCAGCCGCGCGGCACCACATCAACGATGCCCCGGTTGGGATAGGCGGACAGCTCCGCCCCATAGCGGTTGTTTATCGTCCGGGCGAGCTTGTCGGCACGTTCCTCCCCCACCCAGACGGACAAGCCGTAGAGGTTCTCGCCCACCTCGGACAAGTGGTCGATATGGGTCTGCATGGGCAGCGGGTCGCCAAAGCTGTAGACGGTGTCGTTGGCGTGGATGACGAGCGGGCCCAGCGAATCGACCTCGTCTATCAGGTGTTGGACGGTGACCGGCCTGACCACGCTGCGCCTGATGACCCGCTGACGGCCGTCGAGGATGAGAGCCCCGGTGGCCAGGATGAAGAAGTCGAACCTGACCCTGCCGCGCGTCTCATCGAGCACGCCCCTGAGAGATCTGCCAGTAGAGACCCCAAAGCAGTTGCCCGCCTGCTGAAAGGCGCTGATGGCCGCCATGTCGGCGGGTTTGAAGCCGCCGGGCTCGTCCCTGAAGAAGAGCGTGCGGTCAAAGTCGCTTGCAAACGCCAAGGTCATCGAGCAGTCCTTTCTCCGCAGAAGCAGCAGACGTTACAGCCTAAAGTACAGGTATACCAAGTAAGCGACGGTGTGACTGGCTGACTTGGCACGCTTTTTGGCTGAATGTGGTGGCTCGAAAAACGCAGAGATACCTCAAAGATGCACGTACGCGGAGGCGGAAGGTTGCCTTTTCGCAGGTCACCCCCGACATCCCATGCTCGGATCCACCTCGGCCTGCCAGCGGGCGAGCAGGTCGCGGGCGTGCTCCCGCGAGGGCAGCCGCCTCCCGTCGATGGAGCGAACCGGCATCACTCCCATGAGGGAATTGGTGACGAACGCCTCCTCGCAGCGAGCGAGGTCTTCCGGGTAGAGCACTGCCTCTCTGGCCGCCCCCTGCTCCAACACCCAGGCGCGCGCCACCCCGGGGAGCAGCCCGCATCCCACCGGAGGCGTCAGCACGCAGCCGTCCAGCACGAGAAAGAGGTTGGTGGTGGCTCCCTCCGCCAGCTCGCCCCGGTTGTTGAGCATCACCGGCTCGTCAAAGCCGGCGGCCATCGCCTCTCGCTTGGCCAGGATGCAGTCGGCGTAGCAGAGCGTCTTCATCGCGGTGAGCGGCGAGCCCTCGTTGCGCCTGACCGGGCTCGTGACCAGCGAGAAGCCCTGATCGTAGCGTGCGGGTCCATAGGGATTGGGACGCAGCGTGATGAGGCGGTTGTCCGGGGTGACCGTGAGCTTCAGAGCCCAGCGTCCGCCGGCCACTTCCGGCGCCGCCGCCCGTTTGCGCACCTCTCGGGCAAGCTCGCCCGCATCGGCGTCGACGCCGAGATATTCGCACGCCCGGCAAAGGCGCGCCAGGTGGGCGTCGAGCAGCAGCGGTCGCCCGGCGGCCACCGCGATCGTCTCGAAGGCCCCCACCCCAAAGAAGAACCCGTCGTCAGCCTCCACCTGTGAGCTAGTGGAACGGAGCGCGTCGTCTGCCGCCAGCTGCGGGGTGGCGCCTTGGGACCCGTCGTCTGCCGCCGGCTGCGGGGCGGCGCCTTGGGACCCGTCGTCTGCCGTCACTTGGAGGTCTGCGCATTGCTCCCCGTCGGTGCCGCTCATCGTGCCTCGCCTCCCGCCACCGCCGCCAGGACCGCCCGCGCCTTGTCGAGGGTCTCCTGGTACTCAAAAGCCGGATCCGACTCGTAGGTGATG
>OMWF01000252.1 GCA_900314665.1 uncultured Actinomycetes bacterium | reverse complement strand
GGACCCTGGCTCTGGCTCCGATGCAAACGCTTCAACGGAGTCCGCAGCGGCGCAGCAGGCTGCCGAGCCCACCCCAGACGAGCTCGTCACTACCTACGACCCCGCCACCGGCGCCCGTCTGGGCATAGCCATCCACATCGTGGGCCGCGACGAGGTGGAGCAGGCGCACGCCACGGTCATCCCCGTCGAGGAGGGCGCCTACCTGGACCTCGGCGGCATCTCGCTGGGGAAGGTCATCGCCATCGCCACAGCTGCGCTGCTGGCTGCGGGCTTGCTCTGGCGGGCGCTCAAGTTCAGGTTCGACCTCAAGCGACGACCCCCGCAGTAGGAGGCCGAGCGTCGGCTTTGCGCAGGCCCGTCCCCAGCCCACTTGCACGATGTGAAAGGAACCGCACTAGATGCTAACCAACGTAATGCACACAATCTCGAGCTCGTTGCAGTACCCGGTGATCATCATGCTCATCGCGCTTGTCTTTGTGGTGGTGATCATCGTCGGCATGCTCATCGCCGAGATCTTCACCGAGCATCGTTACTTCAAGCTCTCGCTTCCGCGCCTGATCGACGACCTCGACCACGTTGATGACACCGAAGCCGTAGTGCGCAACAGCGGCATGCTCTACCGCCAGAAGAAGGCTCTGCTCGAGCTGCTGCACCACCCCGACGCCACGGAGAGCGAGCGCGAGAGTCTGGCGGTGAACCTGGTGGCCAAGGAGCAGTCCATCTACGACAACCGCATCAAGGTCACCGACCTTATCGCCAAGGTGAGCCCTATGCTGGGCCTGATGGGCACCCTCATCCCGCTGGGCCCGGGCGTCATCGCCATTGGCGAGGGCGAGACCGAGGTTCTCTCGCAGAGCCTGCTCATCGCCTTTGACACCACGGTCTTGGGACTCATCGTGGCGGCCGTGGCGCTGCTCGTCTCGACCATCCGCAAGTCCTGGTACGCCAAGTACATGTCGGCCTATGAAGCGGCCACCGAGTGCGTGCTGGAGAAGGCCAACGCCGGTCACAGCGTGCGTCCGCCGCGGATGAGCCAGGGCATGCCCCGGCAGCCGCAAGGGGGCGACCCCGCGTGGGCCATGGACCAGCGGGGAGATGACCGCAAGTGATCAGGCGCAAGCACACCATAGGCCTGCGGAGGGACAACCCCTTCAACGACGAGGACGTGAACCCCAACTCATACATCACCAACCTGGCCGACTGCATGCTGGTGGTGATGCTGGGGCTGCTGGTGGCCCTCGTCGCACGCTACCATGTCAACCTCGACCAGCAGATAACCGGCGTTCAGGTCAATATGGACCAGAACCAGGATGGCGTCGTCGATGACAACTACCGGGCGACGGGCACCGTCTACTACGACGAGAACACCGGCACCTACTACATGGTGTCTGAGTGAGCCACAGGAGAGGGGAAGGCAGATGACGATGAGAAGGCTTTTGACCGCACTGACCACGGCCCTGGTTGCAGGCATGCTGTGCCTGGCCCTGCCGCTCTGCGCCCTGGCGGCCGATGAGTCAACCGACCCCTGGTCGGTGGCTCCCGCGGGCGTGACCACCCTGAGCAACGGCACCTACAACGTCAACGTCACGATGGGGGGCGGCAGCGGCCGCGCCTCGGTGAGCTCGCCTGCCACGGTGACCGTCAAGGACGGCAAGGCAGTCGCCAAGATCGAGTGGAGCAGCCAGTTCTACGATTACATGCTGGTCGACGGCAACAAGTACGTGCAGACCAACAGCTCCGGCAACTCGCAGTTTGAGATTCCCGTGACGGCCTTTGACGCGCCCATGAACGTGGTGGCCGACACGGTGGCCATGAGCACGCCCCACGAGGTCGACTACTCCTTTACCTTTGAAAGCAACTCGGCGGTCAAGGCGGCGGGCAAGGTGCCGGTTGTGCCTATCGTGATTGCTGTGGTGGCGGCCGTGGTGGTTATCATCGCCATCGCCGTGGTGCTCTCCAACCGCAAGCGCAAGCGCCTGGAAGAAAGCCTGTAGGAGGCCTGATGCAGCAGCAGGGGGGAAAGAGGGGCTTGCGGTCGGTGGCCGCGTTGGCGCTTGCCGCCGTGCTGTTGGCGTCGCTGGCGCTTGCCGGATGCGGCGCGGGCTCTTCCAAGAGCGGTTCGACCGCGGCCAACGGCATCGCCTCCGGCGGACGCGCCAGCGTCGATGTCGAGTACGCTCCGCCCGAGGTGGAGGGCCTCACCTTCGACCACGCGATGGACCTCCAGTACGCCACGCAGTTTGACATCTACTATTACAACGACGGCTACAAGGTCATCTCCAGCCATGGCGACAGCCGCGACTACCTGATTGTGCCCGAAGGCGCCTCGGTGCCCTCCAACCTGCCGAGCAACATGCACGTGCTGCAGCAGCCGCTCGACCAGATTTACCTGGCCGGGACGTCCGCGATGGCGCTCTTCGCGGCCATCGACGGAGTGGGCGCCATCACCATGTCCGGTGTTGAGGCAAGCGACTGGTATGTGCCCGCCGCCAAGGAGGCCTACGCCAACGGCACCATGGTCTACGCCGGCAAATACAGTCAGCCCGACTATGAGATGTTTGTTTCCAAGGGCTGCGACCTGGCCGTCGAGTCCACCATGATCCTCCACTCGCCTGAGGTGCAGGAGCAGATCGAGCGGCTGGGCGTTCCCGTGTTCATCGAGCGCTCCTCGTACGAGACCGCGCCGCTGGGCCGCTCCGAGTGGGTCATGTGCTATGCGGCCATGCTCAACAAGGAAGATGCCGCCCGGGCCTTCTTTGACAGCCAGGTGCAGATTGTGCAGAGCGTTGAGGGGGAGGCGCCCACCGGCAAGACCGTGGCGGTCTTCTCGATCAACTCCGACGGCTCGGTGGTCATCCGCAAGCCGAGCGACTACATTCCGCAGATGATCGAGTCGGCCGGCGGCGCCTACGCCTTCAACGGCATCGAGGAGCAGGGGACCGGAACCACCATGCGCATCAGCATGGAGAAGTTCTATACGACTGCCAAGGACGCCGATTACCTGATTTACAACGGCACCATCGACGGCGGGGTGATGAGCGTTCAGGACATCATCGACAAGGACTCTACCTTCTCGTCGTACAAGGCGGTGCAGGAGGGGCACGTCTACGGCATCGGCACCGACATGTACCAGCGCACCGATCAGCTGGCCGAGCAGATCACCGACCTCCACATCATTGTGAGCGGCGGCGATGAGAGCCAGCTGACCTTTATCAAGCATCTGAATTAACGATAAGGATGGCACGTGGCAAAGCGGGAGCAACAGCTGGCGGAGGAAGAGGCGTCTGGGGAGACGGCGCTCAGCAGCTATCATCATGAGGCCTTCAAGCGGCGCACCCGCTACTTGGTGGTGTTTATCGGCCTGATCGCCGCCTTCTTTGCGATGGCCGTGATCAACATCCGTAGCGGCGACATGAACGTGAGCGGGTCCGAGATCTGGAACATCCTCATCGGCAAGGTCACCTCGGGCAGCACCTACGACGTCATCCACAAGATTAGGCTGCCTCGCATTCTGATGGCCGCCATCCTCGGCGGCGCCTTGTCCGTCTCCGGCTTCCTGCTGCAGACGTTCTTTGACAACCCCATCGCCGGCCCCTTTGTGCTGGGCATCTCCGACGGCGCCCGCATGGTGGTGGCCATCGTGATGGTGCTCTCCATCTCCGCCGTGGGGTTCGCGCCCTCCTGGGCGCTGGTGATTGCCGCCTTTGCGGGGTCTCTGCTGGCCACCGGCTTCATCCTGCTTATCTCGCGACGCGTGCACAACATGGCGATTCTGCTGGTGGCGGGCTTGATGGTGGGCTACATCTGCAAAGCAGCCACAGACTTCATCCTCACCTTTGCCGCCGATAACGACATCGTCAACCTGCGCAACTGGACGCTGGGGTCGTTCTCGGGCAACAGCTGGGAGAACGTGGTCGCCGCGGCGGTGCTGGTGGGCGTGGCCATGCTCTTTACCATCCTGCTCTCCAAGCCCATTGGCGCCTATCAGCTGGGCGAGAGCTACGCGCAGTCGATGGGCGTCAACATCAAGAGCTTCAGGGTGATCCTGATCCTGCTCTCGAGCATCCTCTCGGGCACGGTCACCGCGTTTGCCGGTCCTATCTCGTTTGTGGGCATCGCCGTGCCGTTTCTCATCAAGCGGGCGCTGGGCACGTCAAAACCGCTGGTGGTGATTCCCGCCACGTTCCTTGGCGGCACCGCTTTCTGCATGATGTGCGACCTCATCGCCCGTTTGGCCTTTGCTCCCACCGAGCTCAACATCTCCACGGTGACCGCCGTCTTTGGCGCGCCGGTGGTCATCTTCATGATGCTCATGCGTCGGACGGGGAGGTACTAGGCCATGGCTGACTCGGCTGCCCCCGCGCGCCCGCGCAAGCTCTTCTCGGACAAGGATAAAAGCGTCGTCAATCCCACGTACCTGCAGCTCAAGAACCTGTCCGTGGGCTATGGCGGACACGCGGTGATCCACGACATCAACATCGACATCGCCAAGGGCGAGATCGTGGCGCTGATCGGCCCCAACGGCGCCGGCAAATCCACCATCCTCAAGAGCATCACCCGCCAGCTCAAGATCGTGGGCGGACAGGTGCTCTTTGACGGACAGGACCTGACCAAGATGTCGTTCAGGGACCTCTCCAGCAGGATGGCGGTAGTGCTCACCGACCGCCTCCACCCCGAGCTTATGACCTGCCATGACATCGTGGCCACCGGGCGCTACCCCTACACGGGACGGCTGGGCGTGCTCACCCGCGACGACGAGGACAAGGTCGACGAGGCGATGGCCGCCGTGGACGCCGCCAGTCTGGGAGCGCGCGACTTCAACTCCATCTCCGACGGCCAGAAGCAGCGCGTGCTGCTGGCCCGCGCCCTGTGCCAGGAGCCCGACGTCATCATTCTGGACGAACCCACCTCCTTCTTGGACATTCGCTACAAGCTCGACCTGCTCTCCATCCTGAGGTCGATGGCCAAGGACAACGGCATCACGGTCATCACTTCGCTGCACGAGATAGACCTGGCCATGAAGGTGGCCGACAAGATCGTCTGCGTGGAGGGCGACACCATCTACCGCTGCGGTGCGCCCGAGGCCATCTTTGAGGAGGGCCTCATCCGCGACATGTATGACATCCGCAACGGGTCCTTCGATTCGCTCTTCGGATCCATCGAGCTGCCGGCACCGGCTGGGGAGCCTCGTACGATGGTGCTCTCTACCAGCGGAAACGGCATCAGGGAGTATCGCCGTCTACAAAAGCTGGGAATCCCCTTCATCGCCGGGGTGGTCTACAAAAACGACACGGACTACCGCCTGGCGCAGGCGCTAGCCACCGAGGTTATCGCCGAGGAGCCCTTCCAGCCCATCTCCAATGGGGTGTACCAGCAGGCGCTCGAGGCGATGGGGCGCTGCGACACGGTCATCGACGCTGGATGCGATATCGGGCCGATAAACGCCCGGGTCGCGGACCTGCTCGCCGAAGCCGAGCGCCAGGGAAAGCTCGAGCGCAGGTAGAGGGACTGACGGCGGGGCAGCGCGCAAATTGGAGAGACTTCGCACTCATCCCTTGCTTTATCTGGCAAACCACGCTCACATGGCATTGCCTGGCGCGGTAACGTAGTAGGTGGCATGCACCTGCGTGCCGGATGTGCCGCTTGAGACCACGAGGATCCCTATGACAGACGCCGACAACCACATAGCCCAAGAATCCGCCCCTACTCCCAACGCGCAGCCGGACATCCAGATACCTGCCGCCAACGAGAGCTACACCCCGACTGTCCTTCCTGACGGGCAGTCGAGCAAACGCGGCCTCGCGGTGTTCGATGAGATAAAGGAGAGCAGTTCTGCATCGGTCTCGAATGGCCTGGGCGCCGCCGTCCATAAGGCTCAGTCGGGGAGTGATGGCAGCCGCGCGTCGGTAATCGCGGCGTTTATCGGCAACCTGGCCGTGGGCGTTGTCAAGTTCATCGCTGCTGCCATCTCGGGCTCGTCGGCCATGCTCTCCGAGGGCATGCATTCGATGGTCGACTCGACCGACAGCCTGCTGCTCATGTTGGGCTTGCATCGCTCTCAGAAGGCCCCGGACTTGGAGCACCCCTTTGGCTACAGCCATGAGCTGTACTTCTGGTCGCTGGTGGTGGCGGTCATGGTCTTTGCCCTGGGCGGCGGCCTCTCCCTCTACGAGGGTTTCTCGCACATCCGCGCGGTCACGCCCGACACCGTGATGGGCGACCCCACGCTCAACTACATTGTCATTGCCGCGGCAGCGGTCATCGAGGGCATCTCGCTCTCTGTCGCGCTCCGCAACTTCAACAAGGCACGCGGTGCCATGAGACCCTTCCAGTTCATCCGCGAGACCAAAGACCCCAGCTTGTTTACGGTGGTGCTCGAGGACTCCGCCGCTGAGCTGGGTCTGCTCTTTGCCTTCATGGGCGTGTTCCTGGGCCACCTCTTTGGCAATCCCTACCTCGACGGCGCGGCCTCGCTTTGCATCGGCGTACTGCTGTGCGGCGTGGCAGGCGTGCTTCTGCGCGAGACCAAGGGCCTGCTCATCGGCGAGGGACTCAGGGCGAGCGAGCTGCGCGAGGTCGAGCATATCATCGAGGGTTCGGAGCTGGTGGCAGAGTGCGGCCGTATCCTCTCGCTCTACATGGGCCCCAACGACCTGCTGCTTACCGCCGACGTGACCTTCAAGCACGGCGTTACTGCCGATCAGATCATGGCCGCCACCGATCAGATTGAGGCGCGCATCGTGCAGCGCTTTCCGCAGACGACGCGCATCTTCATCGAGTCTGAAAGCCTCAGGTACACGCGTTCGCAGTCGATCGCCGCGAGCAGCGTGGGTGCGAGCGACCCCCTGCCCGTGGACACTACGAGCCCGAGCAACCTGGGCTGACGCCGGGAAATCATGCATGAGCTCGAATCTCGTGCACGTGCAGCCAGGGCGACGCCTCCCAAAAAAACGGGGAGGCTGCGCGATTGAGCGCAACCTCCCCGCGGTCACAAGCTGCCGTCACCGGGCTAGGCGATTAGGAACGCAGCCAGGAAGGCTGCCGCAGAGACCCACATGAGCGGGTGGATCTCGCGGAACTTGCCCTGGAAAATCTTAATCACCACAAAGGCCAGGAAGCCCAGGCCGATGCCGTTGGTGATGGAGTAGGTGAAGGGGATGGTGATGAGCGTCAGGAAGGCCGGGAAGGCGGTGGACGCCTCGGTCCAATCGATGTTCACCACGTCCTTGAGGGTCGAGAAGCCCACCAGCACCAAAGCACCGCAGGTAGCAGCTGAGGTAACCATCCCAAAGATGGGGGAGAGGCCGGCGCAGAGCAGGAACAGCACGCCCACGACAATGCTGGAGAGGCCGGTGCGGGCGCCCGCGGCGGCGCCGGAGACGGACTCTGCAAAGGTGGTGATGGAGCTGGCGCCCGTAAAGCCGCCCACGGCGGCGGCGACGGAGTCGATCATCAGGATGGGGCGCAGGTTCTTGACGTTGCCATCCTTATCGGCAAAGTCGCCGGCGCGGCCGACGGCGATGACGGTGCCCATGGTGTCAAAGAAGTCGCTCATCAACAGGCTGAAGACAAACATGAGCAGCATGGGCTTGGCAAACACCTGGGCGATGGCGATGCCGCTGCCGTCGGGCACCTGCTGGAAGGGCGCCGCAAAGGTCGAGAAGTCAAAGCCAAAGTTCCAGGTGGTGGGCAGCTGCGTGACACCCAGCGGGATGCCCACCAGCACGGAGATGATGATGGAGATGAGCAGCCCGCCACGCACGTTGAGCACCGTGAAGATGGCGGCGCTGGCGAGCGAGACGAGCGCCACGATGACCACGGGGTTCTTGATCGACCCCATGGAGATGAGGGTCGCCTCATTGGCCGAGATGATGCCGCCGCCCTTGAGGCCGATGAAGGCGATGAAGAGGCCGATGCCGATGCCGATGGCGCGACGCAGGTCGACCGGGATGGCGCGCATGATGGCCTCGCGCAGGCCGCACACAACCAGGACGAGGATGGCGACGCCCTCGAGGAAGACCACCGCCATGGCCACGCGCCAGTCGGCTCCCTGGCCGATGCAAATGCTGTAAGCCACGATGGAGTTGATGCCCATGCCGGAAGCCAACGCGAGCGGGCGGTTGGCGATGAGGCCCATGAGGATGGTCATGATGGCGGCGCCAAAGCAGGTCGCGGTAAGCGCCGCTGCGAACGGGACGCCGGCATCGACGAGGATGATTGGGTTGACGGCCACGATGTAGGCCATCGTGAGGAAGGTGGTTAATCCGCCAAAGAGCTCGGTTGAGGGAGTAGAACCACGCTCCGCAATTTTAAAGACGTCTGACACAGGCACCCCTTACTCTCTTAAGCAACGGTCTGATGACGAGCACACCGCGCTATGGTAACGCGCGCGCGGGGAAATCTTCACAGCATCGTCACATCTCGTCGATGTAGTGGCGCGATTTAACCGCGATGAAAAGAATCGTCTGCTGAAGGGGGTGTCTTCTTTGCGTTTGCACGCTTTAGTGTGCGAGGCGTGAGCTGTGCATCAGTGCATAGAACCTATGCCCAGACGCTCGTGCTGACAAGTTGCCGTACAAGGATTGGGTAAGTTTTAAACGTTCTAATTATTGAGAAATGAATTCTAAGTGCGATAATGCACAAATCGCACCATATACGCTTATAGATGTATAAATTCAGTTTAATAACAGCACGTAAAGCGATGTTAAACTTATGGTTACGCTTATCAACTACCAGTATTATATATGAGTTCTGCAAATCGCTATTAAGATATTGATTCACAGATTATCGAATCTTAGTATAGCCGAGGTAAATATTAAGAAGCAGAGAGGGGTTCGACACGGATGAACATGACCAAGTGGGTTCAAGAGCAAATTGACGCCAAGTGCAAGAAGTCACTACCGGTGCTCACCTTCCCCGCCATTCAGGAGATGGGCATCAGCGTCACGCAGCTTATCTATTCCTCCGACTATCAGTTCCAGGCACTCAAGTACATCCACGACCACACTGACATGGCCGCCACCCTCACCTTCATGGACCTGTCGGTCGAGGCCGAATCCTTTGGCAGCAACATCCGCTATTCCGACGGCGATGTCCCCACGGTCGTCGGCTCCATCATCGATGAGGACACCGACGTCAGCCAGCTCGAGATTCCTGATTGCCGCGAGGGCCGCACCGGCGTCAACATCGAGACGATCCGCCGTCTAGCCGCCGATCTTCACGACAAGCCCATCATCGCCGGCAACATTGGCCCCTTCTCGCTGGCGGGCCGCCTGATGGACGTCAACGAGGTCATGTACCTCTGCTATGACGAGCCCGAGCTGGTGCACAGCGTGCTCGACAAGGTGACCACCTTCCTCATCGACTATACCCTCGAGCTCAAGAATGCCGGCGCCGACGGCGTGCTCATGGCCGAGCCCCTGGCCGGTCTTCTCTCTCCCGACCTCACCGAGGAGTTCTCGAACCCCTACGTCAGCCGCATCATCGAGGCGGTCCAGGACGACAGCTTTGCCCTGTTTCTGCACAACTGCGGCGGCAGCGTGTCGCAGACCATCGACAGCATCGTCAAGACGGGCGCCATGGGCTACCACCTGGGCAATGCCGTCAACATGGCTGAGATGATGCCGCACATCCCCGCCGACCGCCTCTGCATGGGCAACGTCGACCCCGCCAGCCAGTTCCGCAACGGCACCCCGGAGAGCGTGTACAACCGCACGCTCGAGATTCTCAATGAGTGCTCGCAGTACCCCAACTTCATCATCTCCTCCGGCTGCGACATCCCGCCGCTGTCCCCGTGGGATAACATCAACGCCTTCTTCAAGGCCGTCGATGACTTCTACGGCGAGGAGGCCCCGGCGGCCAAGGCCCAGGAGAAGCCGGTCACCACGATGACCTCGCGCGAGCGCTTCTACGCCGCCGTCGAACACAAGCCGGTCGACCGCGTGCCGGTCTACCCGTTCATGGCCGGCGCCACCCGCATCCTCATCGGCGCCACCCATCAGGAGTGGGCGACGGACGCCGACAAGTGCGCCAAGGGCTACATCGAGACCGACAAGGTCATGCCCGAGGAGGATATGATTGTCGCCGCCATCGACTTTGTGGTCGAGTGCAGCGCCTGGGGGCAGAGAATTCGCTACCACCGCAACAACCCCGGCATGCCGGACTACTCGGACATGTTCATCAAGAACATCGCCGATTACGCCAAGGTCCAGCCGGTCGACGCCACCCAGGCCCACCGGATGATCCTCATGAGGGACGTGTGCCAGAACTTGGTCGACGAGTTCAAGGGCCGCAAGCCGGTCTTTGCCTACGTGCTTGGCCCCCTGTCCACCCTGGGCTACCTGCGCGGCCAGAAGCAGCTTGCCCGCGACATCCGCACCAACCCCAAGACCGTCAAGGCGGCCGCCGACAACATCGCAGTCACCCTCAAGCAGTTTGGCGAGATGCTGATGGCAACCGGCATCGACGGCATCATGTGGGACACCTACTTTGGCGCCGGCGCCACCACCACGCCTGACATCTGGACGCGCCTCGAGGGCGATTCCATGGCCGAGCTGGCGCAGATGGTGCGCGACAAGGGCGGCATCAACATCGTCCACTCCTGCCAGCCCAAGGTCTTCATGGGCGCTCAGATCGACGCCGTCAAGCCGGAGGTCTTCTCCTTCTTCAAGCTCCCCAACGATTGCGAGAGCTACAAGGAGGTCAAGGAGAAGTATGGCGACAAGACCTGCCTGATGGGCTCCGTCACCCCCTGGAACTCGGTCTTTGGCGACGACGTCAGCTGGGACCAGGAGTGCATCGACCGCATCGACGACATGGCTGCCGACAGCGGCTTTATCCTGGCCCCCGGCTGCTTCTACCCGCCCAACGCCTCGTTTGGCCGCGCAAAGCGCATGATCGACATCGCCACCTCCTACGGCACCAAGGTCAAGTAAGGGAGCGTGTGCGAGAGCATGTGAGGCACCACGCAGTCAGGGCAACCGGCAAGCGCTGACGGCGAGCGTCAAATAGAATCGGCCCGGAAGCTTGAAGGCAGGCTTCCGGGCCGATCTG
>OMWF01000253.1 GCA_900314665.1 uncultured Actinomycetes bacterium | reverse complement strand
TCGAAGGCCATCTCCTTCAGCACCTCTCCCACGCCCTCCTGCAGGGCGGTGAGCTGCCTGTTGATCTGGTTCATGTAGGCCATGCCCACGGCGACCGCGCCCGCCTGGAGGGCGAGGTTCGCGGCGCCCACCGGCGTGAGGCCCGCCTGCCTGATGGCGGCCATCTCGTTGAACTTGCCGTCGGGCCCGATGCTCGAGAGGAGCTTCCACCCCTGCCATCCGTCGGTATGCCGAGCACAGAGATCCGCCCAGCCGACCCCCTCGGGGAACTTCACCACGGCCATGCTGTACTCCCGCGCGGCCTGTCCGGCGTTGGCGGCGAGGGGCACGAGGCTGTCAAGAGCAGCTGCCGAGAACTCGGGGGTGGAAATTGCAACGGAGCGAGGGTACATCTCCTCGATACGCGCGAGTTCGTCGGGGGTCGCCCAAGAGAGCGCCATGCCGGCCGAATCCTCGATTGGGGCGATCTCGCTTTCCGGCTCTTCATCGGGCGAGGCCGACTCGTACTCGTCATCATTGTCGTGACGCAGGTTGCGCCACCAGTTCTTTACCGACATGGTCGTTCACCCCTTGATGCGTAACGTTGCGTCCATTATCCCACTTGTGCGGTGGCCGACTCTTAGCTCGCGGCTAAGACGGCGTATGAGTTTGCAGCGTCGGTCTGGCGCGGCTGGTGCGTCGCGGGTTCGTTAGGACGATCCGCGCCGTCAGTGAGACACGCGGGTCGCTCGGCGCGGCTGAGGACCTTCGGAATGATCTAGGTCACCCGCGCCGGGGATTCCGTTGCTTGTGGATCGTCGCGAGCATAGGGCGCCGTCGGGTACGTGGGCCTGCTGCGACATTACGCCCCATCGCCCGCCGCATCGAGACGGCCGCGCTTGGGATCCGGCACCGCCACATGCGGACGAGGGCGTTGATGGAGCGCGCCGTGTGGACCGTGTGGACGGGTGCGGCGCGGGCCGGAGCGCGCCCTTTCGATGACTCGCAGGTTGTGCGGCCTGGGCGTGGGGCTTCGCGTGCGGCGGGCAGTGGGGCGTGAAAAGGGTTCTTCTGCCCGCTTTGCCGAATGGGTTCGGACTCGGGCGTTCTTCTCTCCATACGAAAGCGCGTCGTGCGTTCTTGCACGACGCGTCGCCAACCTCGTCCTTGTCGGCCCGCCTCTACGCCATGAGCGGCATGGCCTTCTCGTCTCTTGTGTACGGGATTCCCCAGAGCGCGAGGGCGTCCTCGAAGTCGATCATGAAGCAGTCGTCGGCGCGGCCCTCCACGGTGTCGGCGATGTCGGCAAGCGAGTAGTCGTCGGTCGGCTCGAACGTGACGGTCGTCTCGCGCTCGGAGGCGTCGAACATCATCTCGGTGAGGGCGCCCTTGCTCGCCTTGCGCACGTAGGCCTTGCCCTCGGGCGTGACGCCCCAAGAGAGTGTTCAATTCTCGGTGCCACTCTCCATTACCACAGTCTTCTCGTCTGCCATGGGCTGACTCCTGTCTCCTAGTATTTGTGGCTCTTATTCTTGGATACCCGCCGCTTTCTAGCCGCGTTGGGCGTTCACCGCGAGCGGTATGCTGTTTGCAGCCTCTGCTTTTGTCCCCTCGTGAGCACAGGCTCGAACGAGCGGCCCCGCTCGGATTCGGCCGGGCCATTGTGTAAGCGTTATTCCGCGTCATGGCTTTCCTTGCGCTGTCGGCGAGCGACCTTTTCGACTCCGCCAGCACCGATGCGCGTGTGCCCCCGTTCCTTCTCAACCCCTTACGGCGCAGCGTTTCCACTGGTATCGTTTATGGCAAATGATGTAACGAGTACCCACATGCCCACGCTCACGACGCAAACTCTCGAAGTCGCCTACCTCATGGAGAGGGACTAGCGGCTGCGGCACCTCATCGGGGCGGTGGGCGACCTGAGCTACGAGGTTTCCGGCAGCGCCTTCGAGCACGTGGCGCACTCCGTGATCGAGCAGATGCTCTCGATGAAGGTCGGGAGGACAATTGAGGACAAGCTGCGCGGGCTCTGCGGCGGCGAGATCACCGGCGAGGCCGTGCTCTCCCTCTCCCTGGAGGAAATATGCTCCTGCGGCATCGCCGCGCGCAAGGCCGCCACGCTGCAGGAGCTCGCGCGGACGATGCCGGAGCCCGAGCTGCGGGCGCTGGCGACGCTCCCCGACGACGAGGTGCGCCGCGCGCTCACGGCCGTTCACGGTATCGGGAGGTGGACGGCCGACATATTCCTGATCTTCTATCTGGGCCGTCCCGACGTCCTGCCCGTGGAGGACGGGGCCGTGCGGCAGGTGTTCAGGTGGCTCTACGGCGCTCCACTCACGGACGACAACGTTCGCGAGGTGGTGTGCTCGCTGTGGCGGCCGTACTCCTCGACCGCAGTGCGGTACATGTATCGGGCGCTGAACATGGGGCTGGTTGACTCCGCAGTCCCTTGTCCCTTTCGCTGGCCTCAACAAGGATGACCTAAGGGGTCAATCAGCCTTCCGTGCCAAGGTACGCATGGGATTGCAACGTTTATCCGTTCACGCTTATGGTGGTCTGGAGCCTTGGGCTGTAAAATGAGTTCCCGCTTTGGCTGCGCTTTGATTGGTGCGTCATTAGTATCGGTCGAGCCTCCTCGTGGTGCCGCCCTTGAAATGGCATGTTTCGCGAGCGAAGAAGAGGGCGTAGCATACCGCACAAATAGAGGAAGCAAGGAGCGCATCCATGGCAATAGAGTACGTACCGTATTTCCCGACCACCATAGAAGGCCAGGCCATCCTCAACAACTTCGTGCGTACTCAGCGTCTGCTGCGCTACCGCGACAACGACCGCATCGTGAGGTCCGTGAAGCGCGGCATGCCGCTCTATGAGACCACGCTTCAGGAGATCGTCGGCGATGCAGGCAGCGGCAACATGCTCGTTCGCGGGGAGTGTCTCTCCGCCTGCGCCTACCTGAAGAAGAAAATCGATGCTGGCGAGATGAGGCCGATTGACCTCGTATACATCGATCCACCGTTCGCATCAGGCGCCGACTACGCGAAGCAGGTCTTCATGCGCCGCAATCCTAAGAAAGCTGACGAAGCACGAGAGGCCGAGACGCAGCTAGAAGATGACGAACTCCAGAGCTTTGAAGAGACCATGTATGGTGACATCTGGGACAAGGAGCGCTATCTCAACTGGATGTACGAGAACCTGATGGCCATCAAGGCGGTGATGGGCCCAAACGCCTCAATCTTTGTGCACCTTGACTGGCATATTGTCCACTATGTGAAGGTAATGATGGACGAAGTCTTTGGCGAGTCCCAGTTCGTAAACGAAATTATCTGGCAGCGCACAGATCCGCATAACGATGCAAAAACGAGACTCGGGCGAATTCACGATAATATTTTCTGGTACTCACTCGCTGAGAAACCACTTTACAACTGGGCAGATGTTACAACCGATTTATCTCCAGCCGCACTTAAAGAATATAAGGATGTCAAGTTGCCGGATGGCTCTGTAGTTCCTTACCGGAACGACGAGGCTTATCCGGAAGGCTCAAGGCGTTTCAAACTCGACGATTGCACTTGGAAGGGAAGTTCTTCTGCTGGGAAGTTCACTTGGCGAGGTGCGACCCCTTCCTCTAAGAGGGTATGGCCTTACGATTCACCTGAGGAGATGGACGCCGCAGTCGAACGAGGGGAATTCTACCTTCGGGATCCAAATAAGGGCGCTGCTAGGTGCCGTGTCAGCTATCTAGATGAGCGGGAGGGGCAGCTGCTACAAACCATTTGGCAAGATTGTGGCAGGATGAAAGGCGGTACTGAATATGCAACGCAGAAGCCAGTACCGCTGCTTGAAAGAATTATCAAAGCTGCATCTGATGAGGGCATGTTAATCGCAGACTTCTTTGGAGGGTCTGGCACAACGGCTGTTGCTGCCGCTACAACCAATAGACACTTCATTCATGTTGATGTTGGCATCAATTCAATTCAGATTGCTCGGGAGCGCCTTCGTGAGATAGGGGGCGTGAGCTTTGACGTTTACGAGGTACGCGACGGCGTGTCGCTGTATCGCAACCCCGTGCAGACTATGGAGCAGATCAAGCGGCTCATACCCGGCCTCTGCAACGAGGTCGCCTTGGATAAGTTCTGGGAGGGCTCGTTCAGGAGTGCCGATGACGGGATGGTGCCCGTCTACATCCCCAACCTCACCGACTCCACGACCAAGTTCCTCGACAAGGTGCTCGCCATGCGCATCATCAACGAGGCCATGCCCGACCTGCCCGGCACCACGAAGAAGGTCGTCGTGTTCTACGTGGACATCGTTGACGAAGGCGAGATTCGCGACTTCATCGCCGAGTACAACGACACCGGCATCGAGATAGAGCTCCGCGACCTGAAGCCGCTCCTCGCGGAGGTGGTCTCCGCAGACGAGGTGGACTTCGACGTGTCCGAGGGCGGCGACAACCTCATGGATAGGTACCGCACGACCATCACGTCCTTCACGAGTGACCGGCTCGAGGGCAAGATCAGCGAATACAACGCCAAGGGCGTCTTGCAGGGCAAGAAAGGCTTCAAGCCACTTTCAGTTTCCGAGGACGGTCTCGAGCTCATCGAG
>OMWF01000255.1 GCA_900314665.1 uncultured Actinomycetes bacterium | reverse complement strand
GAAAACTTCGCGTTTTGTTACATTTGCAGCACGGGGACGGCCCCGCGGCCCCAAAACTTCGCGTTTTGTTACATTTGCATCATGCCACGCCGCATCGGGCGCGTCGCGGGGCTTGACCAGCCAGCTGCGGCGGTGTCGCGCGGTCCCCCTGCCCCGCCGGGCGGGCTGCGAGGCTTGACCGGTCCGCGGCGGTCGAGCGACGCGGCCTTCTGCCGTGAGAGGCGACGTGGGCTTTGCCCGGCCAAGCGGTGTGCGAATTCGGAGGTTCGCAGCGATGAGGCTCTCGCCAGGGCGGTCGAAGTACGAGATTCGAGCTTGCAAGGTCTTTCGCCTCTGTTGCACGTTGAGCACTACGGAACCATCCCGTCATCGCCAGCATGCCGCTCCAACAGCTCAGTGCCGCACATGGGGCGAAACTAGAATCTCATCGCAGCTACCTCCGTTGCCATGACACGGCAGCAGAGGTTTTTCCCAATACGCTGTCCTGCAATTGCCCGCTGCCACTCGTAAGCGAGCTTTAGCGGCAGGAGGCCCCCTCTCCTACGACGAGCTCATTCTCGTCAGTGCTCGACGGGGTCATTCCGCACCTCTCCAGCACGCGTATCAGGACGAACCGCTCTCCCCATCGCGCCCCTGCCATGGACGCGTTGCAACGACGCCTTTGTCGCGATGATACCGGCCAGGAGCACCACCCCCACGAGGACGATCGTGCCACCCGGCTTGAAGCCCAGCTCAAAAGAGAGTACGAGCCCGACAGCGGTTATCGCCAGGCCCGTGGCGCACGAGACTAGGATGGTCTGCCTCCAGCTTCTCGCCACCTGCAGGGCGCATGCCACGGGGACCACCATCATGGAGGACACGACCAGCGCGCCGACGGTGCGCGCGCCGACAGCTACGGTCAGGGCGGTGAGGACGGCAAAGAGCACGCTCATCGCGTTCACACGCACGCCCGCCAGGCGCGCCGCCCGCTCGTCGAGGGCGACGAGGAAGAGCTGGCGCCGGAGGAGGATGCAGGCGGCGAGCACGGCTACGCCGACGGCGGCAACGGCGACGAGCTCGTCGTCCCTGACCGCCACGATGCTGCCAAACAAGAAGCTGGAGAAGCTCGCCGCGCTGGGGATGAAGCCTGAGAGCACGCCTGCCAACCCCACCCCGCACGACATGACGATGGCTATGGCCAGCTCGGCATGCCCCTCGAAGCGCTTTCGCACAAGCTCGATGGCGCCCGCCGCCGCCAAGCAGGCGACGACGGAGCCCGCTACGGGGTCGACGCCGGCGACAAGCCCGCCCGCGACGCCCGCGAGCGAGGCGTGCGAGAGGGCGTCGCCCATCATCGACAGGCGCTTCAGGACGACGATGACGCCGATGCAGGGGATGGCCGCGCCCAGCACCATCCCTGCGATGAACGCATGGTTCATGAATGCGTACTCAAACATCGTGCCACTCCCCCGCTTGCCCGCTTAGGCGTTCCTCGACCAGGCCGTCGTGCAAACAGACGACCCGGTCGGGCAGGTCGGGCATCCGAGCGCGGTCGTGGGTGACCAGCAGCACGGAGGCGCCCGACTCCCTGGTGAGCTTCGAGACGAGCCTCACCAGGGCATCCGCGCTCTCGTCGTCCAGGTTGCTGGTGGGCTCGTCAAGCAGAAGCAGCTTGGGGCTTGAGACAAGGGCCCGTGCGAGCAGCGCGCGCTGAAACTGCCCGCCGGAAAGCTCGCCGATGGGGCGTCGCGCAAGGTCTTCGATCCCCGCCGCGCGCAGCGCCCGCGGCACGGCCCCCTTCCGGTCGCCTCGCCAGCCCTTCATGACGGGCGCTGCGGAGAGCATCGCGCCAACGACCTCTTCGACCGAGGCGGGAAAGTGCCGGTAGTCGTCCGGGGCCTGCTGCGGCACGTACCCCACGACGCCGTCCGGGCTGGCGGCGGACGGGGCGCGCCCCAGCACCTCGACGGTCCCTCGGTCGGGCGCGAGCTCCCCCAGGATGAGCCTTATGACCGTAGACTTACCGGCGCCGTTTGGGCCGACGAGCGCGCAGAGCTCCCCGGGGGCGAGCGTAAAGCTCGCCCCCTTGAGGATGGGCGTGCCGCGGTACGAAAAGAAGACGCCGTCAAGTTGAACTGCCGCCTCCATCACGAGAGCGCCCTCACGAGCTTGTCCAGGTTGGACTCCATGACAGAGAAGTAGTCCTCGCCGGCTGCGATCTGCTCGTCAGTCAGGCCCTCAAGCGGGTTGAGGACCTCAAGAGCGGCGCCGGTCTCGTCGGATATGGCCTGGGCGGCCTTGGGGCTTACCAGCTCCTCGGAGAAGATGGTCTTGGTGCCGTGCTCCTTCACAAAGTCCACGATCTTGGCCATGGTTCTGGCATCCGGCTCAGAATCCGCCTCGATGCCCTCGATGGGAACCTGAGTCAACCCGTATCGGTCGCACAGGTAGCCAAAGGCCTGGTGCGAGACGACGATGTCCTTGCTTGCGGTTCCGGCGAGCTTCTCGGCGTACTTCTGGTCCAGATCGTCGAGCATACCCGCGTACTTCTCGTAATTCTCCTCGTAGGTGCGCTGCCCGGCGGGGTCGACCTCGATCAGCGCGTCGCGGATGTTGGCCATCTCCACCTTGGCGTTGGCCGGAGAGAGCCACACGTGCGGGTCGTACTGCCCGTGGTCGTGGTCGGCTTCGCCTTTGTCGCCGTCCTCCGCGGCCGGCAGCAGGTCGACGCCCTGCGACGCCTCGACCGTAACGAGGTCCTTGTTTCCGACGGCGCCCGTGACGTCGTCAACCCAGTGCTCCATCCCAGCCCCGCTGTACACGAGCACCCGGGCGCCTGCGATGGCTTTCATGTCGGCGGTAGACGGCTCCCAGTCGTGGGGCTCGGTTCCGGCCGGAACGAGGCACGTCACGTCCACGCGGTCTCCGCCGATCTTCTGGGCAAAGTCGTACATGGGATAGAAGGAGGCGACAACCGCGACTTTGCCAGAGGCATCGGACTTGGCGCCTTGAGTGCTTCCGTGCGATGAGCAGCCTGCAGAGAGTGCGAGGCACGCGACGGCCGTAAGCGCCGCCAGGGCGAGCGCAAGATGTTTTCTCAGCATATGTATTTTCTCCTAGCAAGGGTGAACGATGCCGGCGCTACTGCCGGCGTCTCTTCATTTGGGATGTCTCTCTTGCCGCCGGGCGGCACCAGGGAGGAGACTCAATCGTCCATCCGCACCTTGAGGGAGACCGGGGTGTCGCCTGCGAGAAGAAAGGCCCTGACCAGGCAGGCGACCGTCATAGCCGCCAACAAGGGGGCGGCTGCGAAAAGCACATGGGGGACGTCCGCGCCCTGCTGCTCCATCTGCACGGCGCCCGTGATGACCTTGCACACGGGGCACTGGTCGCCCGTGCAGTCATGGCGGCTCTCCACGGCGATGAACAGCGAGGGCATCACAAGCACGAGCACAAGGGCAAGTGACAGGCCGATGCGCATGAGCCCGCGCCTTCTCGACAGAACCTCCATGCTAGCGGGCCCCCTTGCGCCGGCAGTCGCGGCAGACGCCGTAGAGCACCGTCCTGCCCGGGTTCACGGCAAACCCGTGCTCGTCGAGCAGGTGCTTCTCGGTTTCTGAGAGCTCGTCGCAGCTCAAGTGGATAAGAGCCCCGCACTTCTCGCATTTGAGGTGGTAGCAGTGGGCGTCATGGCAGTGCTCCCGGTCAACGAGCTGAAAGCAGGCGCTGCGCTCGCCCTCGGGCGTGAACCTGACGACGACGCCCTCGGTCACGAGCCGATCGAGCTGGCGGTAGACGGTGGCGGTGGAGACGCTCGACCCGTTCTGCTTCAGAGCGCGGCAGATATCCGCAGCCGTGAGGTGCTTGCCTCCGGCAGCGGCGAGGCAGGAGACCACCTCTTCCCTTTGCTCCGTGTTGTACGCGCCCCGCACAGCCTCTCCCTCTCTAATATGAGAACGGTTCTCAAATTATCAAAAGGAACCATCGCGGTCAACTATGCGGAAAATGACACGATGCCCACGGCCACTCGTATCACGGTCGTGGCAGACCACCTGACCAAAGCCGACTTCGCAATCGTCAAGCCCCTCAGGGCATTTGAAGTTCTTGACGGCGCCTGCCCCGACGAGGCCGCTCGCCTTCACCCCTATCGGGTGCAGCGTCCGCCCATCCTGAATCACAGGACCTATCTCCCGCTTCTTCGAGTCGCGGTAGAACCAAGCGTCGCGCATGTTGGCGCCGTCATCCATGAAGCTCTTGAGAATATTGGGAATACTATTCCCAATACTCTCTCTTCCTGCCAAAACGGCTCCTACCCGCGGCTCCTCATGTTTGTTTCTGTGCTGCAGCTAGTTCTTGCGCGGGCGCATCCTCCAGGCGAGAAGGACCGCGGCCAGCGCCGCAAGCGCACCGCCGACCCACGGCAGCGGGCTGGGCGTGCCGCCGGTTGCGGGCAGCTCGTACCCGTGGTTCTCCTTCTCGGAGTTGGTCACCGTGATGATGCCGGTCTGGACGCCGCCGTCATTGATGTATGACACGTCATAGGAGCCGTCACCAGGTGTGTACGTGGTGCCGTTGACGGTGTAGCTCAGCTCCTTCACAGCGTAGTAGACATCCTCGCCGCCCACCTGCTTGGGCAGGTTATCCCAGCTGGCCGCCCACTTGTTTGAGGCGGAAACGTCTATAGGATCGCCCACCTGCACGCCCGTGGCGTCATCGAGGATTTGGGGCGGCTCCGCCCAGGGGTTGTTTTGATCCTCGGTAAGCGTTCCTGAATAATCCCAGGCGTTTAGTAGCTGAACCTGGATCGTCGTATCAGACGTAACGTTGCTTACTGTCACGGAAATTGGATCCAAATTGTAGGTCGTCGGGTTTTGCGTGAAGGTATGGGGCTCGCCGTACTTATTGTCGCCCACCTTCACATCGAAACTGACTCCAGCCCAAAGCGAAAGCGGACTTACTTGGAAGGTGAAGTCGCTCCCTTTCTTGATCGAAATGGTGCCTTCGTTGCTCACGCGATTACCAGTGAGCTTCGTCACCGCTCCTGATTCGCTCTTCGCCGTGACTGTAACGTTCACGCTGTTGTCGCTGTCTACCCTCTTCGTGTACCGGTACAGGGCAAGCCTCGCGGAGGAGCTGGCAGGAGCGTCCTTGGCAACGCCATTCTCGTCTGTCCAGCTCTTCTTTGCCGTCAGGCGCGTGTACTCGTTGGTGACGTACATCGCGTTCGTCTTGTTGTCCTTAAAGAAGTTCACGTCGGCTGCCGTCAGCGTGCCACCGGACCTGTTCGTCGCATTGCCCGCGTTCGCGGCGGCGAAGGCCGCGTCATCCGAAATCGGGGAACCCGCGTCAGGGATGTTCTTCACGATGAAGAAGCGCTCTGCATCCCTCGCGTAGCCGTCCTTGCCCTTGGTCTCGGCAAGGCGGTACAGGGTGTTTGGCTGCAGACCGTCCAGATTCTTCTCGTAGTCATAGGTTATGGACCCCTGGGAGTCCGTGACGAGCGGGTTCACGGTCGATTTGTCAACCCACGTGCCGCCGTCCCAGTACGAGAGCTTGAACTCCACACCGGGCAGCGCCTTGCTTATATCGTCCGCATCCACCTTGTACAGCACGAAACGCCCCTTGTGGATGGTGGCGCCACCGCTCGCCTCCTTGAGGCTGATGGAGCCCGACTTCGAGAACTTGCCGTTAAGAGAGGCGCTGTTGGTGACGGTCATGCCGTCCCCATACGTGTCGTCCAATACGTACTCATAGGTCAGCACGCAGGCGCGCTTGTCCGGAACCTCGACGGTGATGGTGTGGGTCTTGGCATCGTAGGTTGCCTTGAAGTTCTCGATGGGACGGTTGGGGTCGTAGTGGTGCTCCTTGGAGAAGTCGTAGGCATAGAGCTT
>OMWF01000257.1 GCA_900314665.1 uncultured Actinomycetes bacterium | reverse complement strand
CCGTAGGTGTCGACGATGATCTTGCGGCCGGTGAGGCCCGTGTCGCCCATGGGGCCGCCCACCACGAAGCGGCCGGTGGGGTTCACAAAGACCTCGGCGCCATCCCAGTTCACGCCCTCATCGGCAAAGACCGGGGTGATGACCTTCTCGATGAGGTCGGCCTTGATCTGGGCCTGCTCGACCTCGGGTGCGTGCTGGGTGGAGATGAGGACCTTCTCCACGGCCACCGGCTTGTTGTCCTCGTAGCGGACGGAGACCTGGGTCTTGCCGTCCGGGCGCAGATAGGGAAGCGTGCCGTCCTTGCGCACCGCGGTCAGCCTCTCTGCCAGGCGATGGGCCAGGTAGATGGGCATGGGCATGAGGGTCGAGGTCTCGTCGCAGGCGTAGCCGAACATCACGCCCTGGTCGCCGGCGCCCACCATGTCGTAGGGGTCGGTGCCGTCGACCTGGCCGGTCTGCACCTCGTAGGACTGGTCAACGCCGGCGGCGATGTCGGCTGACTGGGCGTGCACGTAGTTGGCCACGGCGCAGGTGTCGCAGTTGAAGCCGTAGTCGTCGGAGGTGTAGCCGATCTCACGCACGGTGTTGCGGATGATCTTGTCGAAGTCGATGTGGGCCACGGTGCGGACCTCGCCCATGACGGTGATGATGCCCGTGGTGGTGAAGGTCTCGATGGCCACGCGGCAGTTGTCGGGGTCGGCCGCCACGCCCTCCTCGGAGACGTAACCCTGGGCTGCCAGCTTGGCCTCCTCGGCGAGGATGGCATCGAGCAGGGCGTCGGAGACCTGGTCGCAGATCTTGTCGGGATGGCCCTCGGTCACCGACTCGGAGGTGAAGAGGAACGAACGCTTGGTGTCGGACATGCAGTGCTCCATTCTCGATCCCGTGTCAGCGGATGCGGCGCCGCCGACCCTTGTATCCTTCCACGGGGCAAGAAAAAAGCTCCGTGCGGGGGCTTCCTGCGCCAGACCCTCAGGCGCGCTCTTCCCCCATCTTCCGAAGCGCCCGCGACCGCGGCGAGAACCTCCGGCCAAAGGCGTTCTGCCGAGACTTGGCACCGCGCGCAGCTTTGTGCGCCGGTTGCCGGGGCTTCATAGGGCTCGGTCCCTCGACCCGCGCGACGGTTTCCCGCCGCCTCTTGATGGTGCTGTGAACTTACTACTCCCGCGAGAATACCCTTCGCTCAACACCATGTTGACTAGCGGCCCGGGGCCAGTGCTCCGGTAAACGGACGTCAGTGGTATCTGGCAGGCGTCTCCGACCCCGCTGCTCATGCCGCGCCCGCGCAAGGCCGCTGCACGCGGTAGTATCGGGACATATACAAGACACGCGCGTACCACGCACGACGACTTCTGCGAGGATGGCATCTCATGCGCAAGACCGTAACCGAGCACCAGGCGACCGCCGCCAACCGCGAGATTCTGGTCAAGATCTTTGAGTCGGGCATCTCCCAGAGCAAGCGGGTGGGCGTCGAGATGGAGCACGAGCTCGTGCGCCAGGGCAGCGGCGCGCCCGTCCCCTACGCCGGCGAGCAGGGCGTGGAGGTGCTGCTCGAAAGCCTCAAGGAGGCGTACAAGGAGGTCACCCCGGTCCACGAGGACGGCACCGGCGGCATCCTGGGGCTGGCCCGCACCGGCCACACCATCACCCTCGAGCCGGCCGCCCAGTTTGAGATCAGCATGCGCCCTTACCACCGGCTTGCCGACGTGGCCGCCGAGTACCGGGACTTCCGCCGCACGCTCGACCCCGCGCTCGAGCGCATCGGCGCCGAGACGCCCTTCCTGGGCTACCACCCCACAGCCAAAGTCGACGATCTGGCGCTCATCCCCAAGTTCCGCTACCGCAGCATGGACCGGTACTTCATGGGCATCAGCCATTGGGGCCGCTCGATGATGCGGGGCACCGCCTCTCTGCAGGTCTCGGTCGACTACAAGCACGAGGACGACGCCATCGCCAAGATGCGGGCGGCCAGCGCCATAGGCCCCGTGCTCTACCTGATGCTCGACAACGCGCCGGTCTTTGAGGGCGCCTGGCGCCCCCACCACATCATGCGGGCCGCCTGCTGGCAGGGCTGCGACCCAGACCGCTGCAACGTGGTGCCGGGCCTCTTCGACGAGGGCTTCGACTTCGAGGCGTATGCGGACTACGTGCTCGCCACGCCCCCCATCCTGGTGCCGGACCCGTCCCAGGAAGTGGGTTGGCGCTACACCGGCAGCCAGCCGGTCAACGACATCTACGCCGAGCGGGCCATGACCCCTGCGGAGGCGACCCATGTGCTGTCCATGCTCTTCCCCGACGTGCGCCTGAAGGAGTACTTGGAGATACGCCAGGCCGACGCCGTCAAGCCCGAGCTGGCGCTGGCATACGTGGCGCTCATCAAGGGCCTCCTCTACAGCGACACCGCCATCCGCGACCTCAGCCAGATGGCGGAGTCCTTTGACGACGCCACCGTACCCGCCATGAAGCAGGCGATAAGCGAACGCGGATACGAGGCGGTGCTGCTTGCCGGCACCCCGTACGAGCAGACGGCGGCCGAGCTGGCAGACGACCTGGTAGCCCGCGCCGAGCGCTCGCTGGGCGATGACGAGTACGAGCTCATCTTCCCCCTGAAGGAGCTGGTGGCCGACCGCCGCACCCCCGCCCAAAGCTGGGAGAACCCCTACGAGCAGGGCCCGCACGGAGCGCACCTGTAGGACGCAGGCAAGGCAGCGAAGCCGCGGGGCCGCCTCACACGTCAGGCGGCCCCGTCATTTTCGGGCTCTTGCGAGCTGCCCTCCTCGGCCACCAGGAACAGCGGGCGCTGCTTGACCTCGAGGTAGACCCGGGCCAGGTATTCGCCCAGGATGCCGGTCGAGAGCAGGGTGATGCCGCCGACCAGCGTCACCAGGCAGGCCAGGCTCGGCCAGCCCGCCACCGGGTCGCCAAAGGCCAGCGTGCGGACGATGATCACGACGATGGCCACCAGCGCCAGCAGGCTCATCGTGAGCCCCACGCCGCTGGCCAGGTGCAGGGGCTTGATGGAAAACGAGACGATCCCCTCGATGGAGTAGCGGACGAGCCCCCAAAACGACCAGCTCGTCTCCCCCGCCGCCCGCTCCACGTTGCGGTACTCGATCCACTCGGTCCTAAAGCCCACCCAGCTGAAGATGCCCTTGGAGAAGCGGCTGCGCTCGGGTAGGGAGAGCACCGCATCGACCACCCGACGGGTCATCATCCGGAAGTCGCGGGCGCCGTCGACCACCTCGGTCTTGGAGAGGTCGCCCATGAGCCGGTAGAAGAGGCGAGCAAAGACCGAGCGTATGGGCGGCTCCCCCTCACGGGTCACGCGCCGGGCGGCCACCACGTCGCAGGTGCCGGCCTTGAGCTTCTCGTACATCTGCGCCAGCAGCTCCGGCGGATCCTGAAGGTCGGCGTCCATGACCGCCACCAGGTCGCCCGCGGCCGCCATGAGGCCCGCCGAGAGGGCCGCCTCCTTGCCAAAGTTGCGCGAGAAGGAGCGGTAGCGCAGCACGGGCAGGTAGCCGGAGAGCTCGCCTTGGCAGGTGGGGTCGGCCGCAAGCCCGCGCAGCTCGGACAGCGTGGCGTCGGACGACCCGTCGTCGACGAGGATGACCTCGGAGTCGAGGCCCTGCTCGTCATGAAGGGAAGCGAGCGCGCCCGTCAGCGCCCGCCACAGCAGCGGTACCATTTCCTGCTCGTTATAGCAGGGCACGACGATCGACAGCAGCACGGCCCCTCCCCCTTACAACGTCGCACTGAGGGCTTCGTCGGTTCCAGGCGATGCCGGCTGGCCGCTTGCGGCAAGCGGTGCGATGTCCTGATTATAGAAGAGGTCCGGCCCCAGCTTCACCACCACAAAGGACCCGGCGTCATAGATGCCGCCCCCCTTGGTGTAGGGCGCCATCGTGTAGGCGATCTTCCGGGCCTCGATGACCTGGGCGTCGGTGGGGTGGGCGTAGGTGTGGCCCTGGGACTCGAGCCAGTTGCAGACGATCTCGGACGAGCGCTGGTAGTGAGGCAGCGAGGCGTCGCCCCAATGGAACTCGGTGGTCCCGATGTACTCGCCCCTGAGGCAGGCCGAGTTGAGCTCCGGCTCCCAGCAGCCCACAAAGACCACGGCCTTGGTAGAAGACCCCTCGAGCGCCACGTCGAGGTCGTGGCAGAGCACGCCCGCCAGCTCGAGCGACTGCTGCTGGGCAACGTCGTCGGTGTAGATGAGGCGCAGGCTGGTGGCCATCTGCGACCCCGTCACCGCGAGCACCAGCACGGCCATGGCCAGGCGCTTGACGGCCAGGCCCGGCGCCGTGGAGTCGCTCCCCTCCCAGAGCAGCACCAGCGCGGAGGCGCTCACGAAGGGCAGCGTGAAGGCGGTGCGGGCGGCCGGGGCGGTGGCCATCACCGCCGGCAGCAGGAAGGGGCAGACCAGCAGGAGCGCGGAGGCGAGCACGATGAACCCACGGCGGCCGGCGCCCTCGCCCCGGCCGAAGTCGACGGCCTGGCGGCAGACGAGCAGGACCGCCGCCACGATGTAGACGGGCGTGTAGAAGCGCCCCTCGCCAAAGGCCATGTCGCGCACCGCCCGCCCCAGCGAGCGCAGGCACAGGGCCACCGACTGGGTGCCCCAGAGAATCTGACCGGTGAGGTAGTCGCTCGAGGAGAACCAGGTGCGGGTGATGACCAGGTAGGCCGCGGCAGAGACGATGAACGCCAGGGCAAAGCACCAGGCGCAGCGCTTGAAGGCGGCTCGGTCGAAGGGATCCTGCCGCGCCATCATCAGGCCGGTGAGCGCGCCCGTGGCCAGAACCAGGGCGAGAAACGACTGGTAGGAGGCAAAGGCCCAGAGGAAGAGCAGGCACCCCGCAGTCCCGGCGATGCCCAGGGCGCCGGCCGAGCACGAGCGAGCGCCCTCGACGATGAGCAGGAAGGCCACCGGAACCATGAGCAGCGCGAAGTTGAACTCGGCCATCTGGGTGGTGAAGTAGAACTGCTCGACGAAGATAGGGTGGGTGGCAAAGACCATCGGAAAGACGCAGAAGGTCAGACGGCGCCGGGCTCCCAAGCGATGCAGCAGGAAGCACCACATCCAGACCGCCAGCAACAGAAACGCAAGCCCCAGGTACTCGGCCCAGTACATGTTGAAGTCGAGGGTGCCCAGCACAAACTTGGAGAGCACCATGCCCTCCCGGCCGATGCCGTACCAGTTGAGGATGGTCCCGGGGATGTTGACCATGGTCTCGGTGTCGATGCCGATGTTGTTGGTGAACAGCAGGTGGGCGTAGGTGGCGACGACCGCCAGCGCCGAGAGCGCGAGGGGGACCGCCTGCTCGCGGGTGAAGGCGCCCAGATCCGAGAAGAGCCCCCGGTACCAGCGGACAAAGCCGCCCGCCTCGCAGACTGCGGGGCGCGGCGCCGACCCGCGCGGAGCGGTGCGCCAGGTGGGCGAGCGCCGGGTGGGCCGGCCGGGGGCGGCAAGAGAGCCGTCGGCCTCGGCGTCACGGGGAGCGGAGGGGTCAGGGTCGCCTGGCCGGAGCTTCTCGGCAGGGTTCGTATCGCTCAGCCTCTCGTTGTCCTCAGCCACGCGCTTCCTCGCTCCCGTAACCGGCGCCCCCGCGCGGCTTATCGGCCGGGCCGTATGGCTGCCCGTCAAGCCGCGCCTGACCCTACAATAGGCACGATACGATTCATACCCCAAACAGCAGGGATCCGCCATGACTAAAGCACTGGACGCCGAGTATCGCTCCATCATCGAATCGCTCGAAGGCGACAGGGAGGGACGTGAGCTCGCCCGCCGTGCTATCGACTGCTCGACCGCGGTCTACCACGGGCGGGTCGTCGACACCCTCTACGCGCCCAAGCTGTGGGACGCCCCCACCGTGCGGCTGCTCAGGCAGGCGGCCGAGACCACCCATGCCATCCTCTGCAAGGCCGTCAGGCGCTACCGCGAGGACCCCTCCTACCGCGCGCCCTTTGGATTTGACCCCGAGCTCGAGCGTCTCATCTGCCTCGACCCCGGCTATCCGCAGCCCATCCCCATGGCCCGGGTGGACATCTTCCTCAACGAGGAGACCGGCGCCTTCAAGTTCTGCGAGTTCAACACCGACGGCTCCTCCGCCATGAACGAGGACCGCGAGCTGGGCGACGCGCTCGCCCTGACGCCCGCCTACCAGGAGATGGCCCGCCGCCACCACATCGCGCCCTTCGCCCTCTTCGACCCCTTCGTGACCGAGTTCGCCACGGTGTACCGGAGCTTTGTGAACGCCGTCGACAACCCCCACGTGGCCATCGTGGACTTCTTGGACGTGACCACGCCCAACGAGATCGAGATCTTCCGGCGTCGCTTTGCCGCCGCCGGCTACGAGTGCCGGATCATCGACGCCCGAGCCCTGAGCTACGCCCGCGGCGCGCTCACCGACGAGGACGGCTGGCGGGTGGACGCCATCTACCGTCGGGCCGTCACCAGCGACTGCCTCGCCCACCGCTCAGAGATCGACGACCTGGTGCGGGCGTACGAGGACCATGCAGTCTGCCTGGTAGGCGGCTTTGCCACCCAGGTCGCGCACTGCAAGAACATCTTCGAGGTGCTGCGCCTGCCCGCCTCGTCCGAGATGCTCACCGCCGACGAGCGGCGCTTTGTCGAGGAGCACGTGCCCTACACCACCCGTCTCGACCTGCCCGGGACCGACCTCGACCAGCTGGTGGCCGAGCGCGAGCAGTGGCTCATCAAACCCTCCAACAGCTACGGGGCCGACTCCATCTTTGCCGGCTGCACGATGACCGACGACGAGTGGCGCCGGGTGCTCGCCGATCACCAGGGCATGGGCTACGTGCTCCAGGAGTTTGCGCCCCTCTACGCCACGCCCAACCTGCAGCAGGGCCGCGAGCCCGGCCAGCCGATTAACCCGGAGTGGGCGGACTACCACAACCTCACCGGGCTCTACCTGTATAATGGCCATTTCGCGGGCACCTACTCGCGGGCCAGCCGACAGAAGCTCATCTCCGACGCCTACGGCGGAGCCACTGCGCTCTCGCTGGCCGTCGACCCCGAGCCGGACGCCCCCGCCCTGCGCGAGGGAGGCCTCGTCTGACAAGTGCGCGCCCCGCATCCCGCCGGGTGCGCCGCACTCGCCCCTGCGGGCGTCCGCCAGCCCGACCCCAAAAACAGCCCGACCGACCCGATACCTGATGTCTGAGAGGAACCAATCACATGACCGCTCCCGTCCGTGTCCGCTTCGCACCCTCCCCCACCGGCAAGCTCCACGTGGGAGGCGCCCGTACGGCGATCTACAACTGGGCCTACGCCCGCCACACCGGCGGCACCTTCGTGCTGCGCATCGAGGACACCGACCCCACCCGCTCCACTGAGGAGAACAAGCAGGTCATCCTCCGCGCCATGCGCTGGCTGGGGCTGGACTGGGACGAGGGCCCCGAGGTGGGCGGTGACTACGGCCCCTACCTGCAGACCGAGCGGCTCGACACCTACCGCGACGCCCTGGAGAAGCTCAAGGAGCGGGGCCAGGTCTACCCGTGCTTCTGCACCAAGGAGGAGCTCGATGCCAAGCGGGCCGCCGCCCAGGAGGCGGGCGTCGCCTACGAGGGCTACGACCGCACCTGCCGCAACATCGACCCCGACGAGGCAGCTGCCCGCATCGCCGCGGGCGAGCCGCACGTCTGGCGCCTCAAGGTGCCCCTGGACCACGGCCCCGTCGAGTTTGACGACGCCGTGCTGGGGCACATGAGCTTCCCCATCGAGGTGATGGACGACATGGTGCTCGTCCGCTCGGACGGCACCCCCATGTACAACTTCGCGGTGGTCTGCGACGACACCAACATGGCCATCACCCACGTCATCCGCGGCGGCGACCACGTCTCCAACACGCCCCGGCAGATCCTCATCTACGAGGCCCTCGGCTACCCCGTCCCCACCTTTGCCCACCTCTCCATGATCAACGGATCGGACGGCAAGAAGCTCTCCAAGCGCCATGGCGCCACCAGCGTCGAGCAGTACCGCGACCAGGGCTACCTGCCGGAGGCGCTCGTCAACTACCTGGCGCTTCTCGGCTGGGCCCCCGACGGCGAGACCACCATCTTCTCGGCCCAGGATCTCTTTGACAAGTTCGAGCTCGGCCACATCTCCAAGAACCCGGCCGTCTTTGACGTCGAGAAGCTCGACTGGATGAACCTCCATTATCTGATGGAGCTCTCGCCCGCCGCCTACATCGACGCCGCCACGCCCTTCCTCGAGCGCGCGGGGCTGGCCACGGCCGATGAGATTGCCGCCAGCCGACCCTGGTTCGAGGCCATTGTGCCGCTGGTGAACGAGCGCATCCACCGGTTGGAGGAGCTGCCCGACAAGGTCGCCTTCCTCTTTGGCGACGAGGTCGGGCTGGACGAGAAGTCCGTGGCCAAGGTGCTCGCCAAGGAAGGCGCCAAAGACGCGCTCATCGCCTGCCGCGAGGCGCTCGCCGGCTGCGAGCCGTGGGACGCCGCCACCATCGAGGAGCAGCTGCGCGCCGTGTGCGACAAGCTCGAGCTCAAGCCCAAGAAGGTCTTCCAGCCCCTGCGCGTGGCGACCACCGGCTCGATGGTGTCCCCGCCCCTCTTCGGGTCGGTCGAGCTGCTGGGCCGCGAGCGCACCCTGGCCCGCATCGACGCCGCCCTGCCCCAGGCGCTCTAGCCGCGCCGCCGCACTCTCGCAGACGGAGCAGCCCAGTCGGGACCTCCATGGACGCTCCGCTCGCGGCCAGGCGCGTTCCGCTCCATCAGATGCAAAAGACGCATACGTCCCCCGCCGGCCGGCGGGGGACGCTTCTTTTTTCTCGCAGCCTGGGCTTGGCAGACCAGGAATTAAGCAGGCTATGCCGCGCAGCTCAGGCCCGTCTCAGCTCAGGTGGTGGTGTAGAACTCGTGCTTGCACTTGGGGCAGATGACCCTGATGCGCCCCTTGCCCTTGGGCACGCGCAGCTCCTGCTTGCAGTTCTCGCAGGCCAGCGTCACCATGTCAGGACGTCCCCGACGCTCGCTCCAGGCGTTCTCGACAACGACGTCGGACTCCGCAGGCCGTCCGCCCCTCTGCGCCTTGCGTGACGACTTGCGCTTGACGCTGCTCCCGTGCCGGGAGAAGCGCTTGAGGAAGCGCTCGTTGGCCAGCCGCCTGCCCTCGACGTTGGTCGAGCTCACCCGCCAGATGGCGGCCATGAAGAGGGCGATCGAGGCGAAGAGCAGCGGGCGGAGCAGCGGCACGATGCTGAGCAGCAGCAGTATCAGCGCCAGAATCACGAGAAAGCGGTTGAGCTCGTCGTTGCCGGCACGGCGCGGCCCGCGCCCCCAGCCGCCGTATCCGTTAAACCCTGCCATCCCTACCTCCGCACGCCGCTCATGAGCGGATTTGCCCGCCGCTCGGCCGCCACCGTGGAGCCGGGCCCATGGCCGGGCAGAACCCGCACCCGGTCGGGAAGCGGGGCGAGCTTGGTGCGGATGGAGTCGACGATCTGCTGGTAGCTGCCGCCCTCGAGGTCGGTGCGGCCGATGCCGCCGGCAAAGAGCGTGTCTCCCGAGAAGAGCACGGCCGGCTCGCCTGCAGGGTCTGAGAGCAGCAGCGAGATGCCGCCCGGCGTGTGCCCGGGCGTGAAGAGGACCGAAAGCGCGATGTCGCCCGCCACGACGGCGTCGCCATCGTGCAGGTGCACGTCGACCTTCGTGCCCTCGGGGGCGCCGAACACCGACCCTGGCCCGTGGTCCGTCTCCGGATGCTCAATCCCCTCCACGTCGAGCTCGTGGGCGTAGACCGGGGCGCCCGTGGCCTTCTTAAGCGCAGCCAGCGCGTCGATGTGGTCCGGATGCCTGTGGGTGAGGACGATGGCGTCGGGCGTGCGGCCTGCCAGCTGCTCGAGGATGACCGGGAAGTCGCCTCCGGGGTCGATGACCACGCATCCGCTTGCGCTCGTGAGGATGTAGCAGTTGGTGTCGATCATGCCGACCACCAACCGGTCGATTGCGATAGTGCCCACCTGGGTCACAGCCATTGCGGTCCTTCCTGACAGATGCGAGCCGTCCATTGACTGTATCCTACCCTAGCAGACGAGGACGGCGGCTACAGAGAATTCCCGACTTAGAGCCAGTTCGGCAACGATGCGAGAACCGCCAGGGTGCCGAGGGCGATGAAGGGCCCAAAGGCCATGGTCGCGCCTCGCCCCCGGTGCCCCGTCAAACGCCCCGCTAGGGCGCTCAGGACAGCCGAGAGACTCGCCACCAGCACCAGCAGCAGCGATCGCTCGGGACCTGCCAGCAGGGAGACGCCTGCCAGCAGCTTGACGTCACCCATGCCCAGCGACCCCCTGCCAAGCCCAGCCCGCAGCGCCAGCAGCACCGCGCCCAGCGCCGCGGCGCCGGCCATCGCGTCTGCCAGCAACGCCGGCTGCCCTGCGATGAGCCACCGCGCCGCCCCGCACGTCGCCGCCGCAAGCGCCGCCGCGTTGGGAATCGCCCGGCACAGGGCGTCGGTGATCGCCGCGGCGCAGACCGCCAGCCACCCCGCGAGGCACAGGGCCGCCTGCGCGGCCTTCACCGGGTCGGCCCCCGCCGCCGACCCGAGCAGCAGGGCGAGCGTCCCGGCGAGAAGCGCGCTTGTCGCAGACAACGCAGCCCGGCGCCGCGGGAGGAGGTCTCGCTCCCAGCCGCGCCGGCGGGCAGCCCGGCAGGCCGCGCCTGGGACCAGGGCGCCTGCCAGCGCGCTCAGGACCGCCGCCAGCACCAGGCACCTCATATGCGCCCCGCCGGCCCAAGCGACAGCGCGTCCCCCGGCTGCAGGCATGCGGCCGTCCCCGCCGCCAGCTCGAGCACATGGCGGGTGCCCGCCGTCGCAGGCGCGGCATGCCACGGCTCGACCGTCCGCACCGCCAGCACGGCGAGCGACCCGTCAAGCAGCACCACGTCGATGGGGATGTGCATCCCTGCGCAGTGCACCCGCCTGCAGCGAGGAAACAGCAGGGCCCGATCCATTGGCAGCTCGCGGCAGCGGACGAGCCCCACCAGGCGGGCGGCGTAGGTCTCGGCCGTCACCGCTTGGATGAGGGGCAGCGGCACGGGCGCCGCGCCGCGCGAGGCCCGGACGCTCAGAGGCAGCGATCCGCGCGCAGGGGCGACCCGACCGCTGAAGAGCGCGGCCGTTGAAGCTCTATGCCCGGGAGGGATCGGGCGGCAGGCCGGCACGGACCCTTACGCGCGCCTGTTCTTGCCGCTCTTGGTGGGCAGCATCCGGTGGGCGTCGAAGACCCCCTCCACCGCGCGCACGTCGCGCAGGATGCTCTCCAGGCGCTCGGTGGCCGAGACCTCAAAGAGGAAGCGCATCTCTACCAGCCCGTCCCGATGGGTGGTGGTGGAGCTGGAGAGGACGTTCACACCGCTGCCGGAGAGCGCGGTGATGACATCCTGCAGCAGGTAGAGCCGGTCGGTGGCCTCGACCACGATCTCCACCTGGAAGGTGGTGGCCGACCCCGTGTCCCATTCCACGCTGATGATCCGCTCGGGGTTGGCGAGCAGCGACTTGGCGTTGGGGCAGTCGACCCGGTGCACCGACACGCCGCGACCGCGGGTCACGAACCCCACGATATCGTCGCCGGGCATGGGATTGCAGCAGTGCGAGAGGCGGACCAAGGCGTCGTCCAGCCCCTTGACCACCACGCCGGTGCCCGAGCGCTTGCGCCGAGCGGGGCGCGGCGTCTCCATCGGCGTGTTGAGGGTGAAGCTCGGCATCTTGGCCTCGGCCGCCTCCTGCCCGTCCTTGGCCAGGAGCTTGATGAGGCGGTTGGTGATCTGGCGCGGAGAGATCTTGTTGGTGCCCACGGCGGCCAGGAGGTCGTCCTCGGTGGGAAATCCCAGGTCGCTTGCCAGGTCGGTCATCGCCCGGGTGGCGGTCGACGAGGAGAAGCCGATGCCGTGCTTGCGCAGCTCGCGCACCACGAGGTCTCGGCCGTGCAGCACGTCGTCATCGTGGCTCGCCTTGGAGAAGTACGAGCGGATCTTGGCCCGGGCCCGCGGCGTCTTGACGATGTTGAGCCAGTCGCGCGAGGGAACGGAGCTGTTCTGGGTGAGTATCTCCACCCGGTCGCCCATCTGCAGCTCGTAGCCGAGGGGCACAATCTTGCCGTTGACCTTAGCGCCGACGCAGTGGTTGCCCACCTCGGTGTGGATGGCGTAGGCGAAGTCGATGGGAGTGGAGCCGCTGCGCAGGCTGATGACCTCGCCCTTGGGGGTGAAGACAAAGACCTCCGAGTCAAAGAGGTCGATGCGCAGGGAGTCCATGAACTCCTTGGGGTCGTCGGTCTCGTGCTCCCAGTCGAGCATCTGCCTCAGCCAGGTGAGCTGCTGGTCGAACTTCTCGTCGGTGGCGCTGCTCGAGCCGCCCTCCTTGTAGCGCCAGTGCGCGGCGATGCCGTACTCGTTCATACGGTGCATCTCCTCGGTGCGGATCTGAATCTCGAGCGGGCGCCCGTCAGGTCCGATGACCGTGGTGTGCAGCGACTGGTACATGTTGAACTTGGGCATCGCGATGTAGTCTTTGAAGCGTCCCGGCATGGGATGCCACAGGGTGTGCACCGCGCCCAAGGCGGAGTAGCAGTCCTTGACGGTGTCTACGATGATGCGCAGGGCGATGAGGTCATAGATCTCAGAGAAGGCCTTGCCCTTCTGGGTCATCTTGTTGTAGATGGAGTAGAGGTGCTTGGGGCGCCCGGAGATGGTGCCCTTGATGCCTACCCGGTCGAGCTCCTCGCGCAGCAGCTTGGTGGCGCGCTCCAGGTACTCCTCGCGAGCGGTACGGCTCTCCGCCACCATCTTGGAGACCTGCTGGAACTTGGCCGGTTCGAGGTAGAAGAAGGACAGGTCCTCAAGCTCCCAGGCGATCGAGTTGATTCCCAGGCGGTGGGCCAGCGGCGCGTAGATCTCCATGGTCTCGCGGGACTTGAAGATGCGGCGGTCTTCACGTAGGGCCATCAGCGTCCGCATGTTGTGCAGGCGGTCGGCCAGCTTGATCACGATGACGCGGATGTCCTTTGACATGGCGATCAGCATCTTGCGCATGTTGTTTGCCTGCGACTCGGACAAGCTCTCGATCTCAAGGCGGCTGATCTTGGTCACGCCGTCGACCAGCTCGGCCACGGTGGGGTTGAAGGCCTCGGACACCTCGTCCAGGGTGGCCGTGGTGTCCTCCACCGTGTCATGGAGCAAGGCGGCGGTGAGGGTGTCGGCATCCATCTTAAGGTCCGCGAGGATGAGCGTCACCTCGACGGGATGGATGATAAAGGGCTCGCCGCTCTTTCGGTGTTGCCCCTTGTGGCGCTCGTAGGCAAAGTCGTAGGCGCGGCAGATCTGGTCGATGTCGCTCTTGTCGAGGTAGCGCGAGACCAGGTCTATGACCTTGTCGAAGTTGTCCAAGGACTTGATGCCCTGCTGGGTGGCTGGAATGATGGCTCCGTCTGCCATGTGCGCCTCCTCTCGGACCGACTCGCCGCAAACGCTTCACCGGCGCGCATCCGGAACGTTAAGTATACGTCTACAGCCTGCCCGACATCGGCAGAAGTCGGGTCCCAAAGCATTTATCGCAGCTCGCGGGGCAAAGCGGCCGCGCCCCCGCCATCGGGCCGGCTACGCGGGCAGGATGGCCCGGTTGATGCGGGCGAGCACCTCCTCCGCCGGAGCTCCGAGCGCCCAGGTGGCGAAGGCCGAGAACTCCTCCAGCTCGGCCTGGCCCTCGCGGTAGCGCGTCGATGTCGCCAGGTCGGCATGGAGCGGGTGCTCCACGTAGCAGATCCGCCGCCCCGACCCCTTGCCGGTGAGCCTCACGAATCCAAGCTCCGAGAAGACCGCCAGCCCGGTGGAGACGCCGTCTTCGTCGAGTCCGCAGCGGACGTCGTCCCTCAGGCACTCCTCGACCAGCTGGGCGCGGGTCACGGCGGGGCGCTCGACGAGCACGGCGTCCGTCCCAGCTGGCGGCTCCGCCCCCTCAACGGTGGCCAGGGCGCCCTGCTGGGCCAGACGGTGCAACGCCCGGTAGAGCACCGCCAGGTCGGTGCGCGAAGGCGCCTCCGACCCCAGTATCTGCTCGTTGATGCGCTGGTCGGGGCGGGAGTAGAGCAGGTGGACGGTGGCGGGCCGGCCGTCGCGCCCGGCACGCCCCGACATCTGGTTGAACTCGACGTCATTGAAGGGCAGGTGGTAGAGCACCACGTGGCGGATGTCGGGGATGTTGACCCCCTCGCCAAAGGCGCTGGTGGCGACCAGGCAGGCGACCTCGCCGGTACGGAAGGCCTCCTCCACCGCCAGGCGCTCAGCCCGCGGCAGACCGCCATGGTAGTAGGCGATCCGGCCGGCAAGCTGCGGCAGCCGCTTGCGCAGCATGCGCGCCAGCCGGACCGTGCCGTTGCGCGAGCTGGTATAGGCGATGAGCTTCTCGCCGGATGCGGCGACGGAGGCCAGGTAAGTGTCGCGCACCTTGCCGGGACGGTCGGCGCGCTGGTCGTCTATCCCCAGGTTCTCGCGGATGGCGGGGTCGAGGACGCGGGCGCCGATGTCGAGCGTCTCCTCAATGGCGCGGGCGTCCTCGGGGCGGCAGGTGGCGGTGGCCGCCAGGCAGACCGGCTCCCCCAGCTGCTCGCGAACTTGGGGCAGCTGGTGGTAGGCGCTCCTGTGGCCACTCTTGGCGAGCCCGATGTGATGGGCTTCGTCGACGGCGAGAAAGCCGATCCTCCCCGCCTGGCCCAGCTGTCCGGCGTGCAGGGCCAGGTATTCGGGGGTGGTGAGAATCACATGGACGTCCCCGGAAGCCAGTGCGCCGAGGACCTCCTCGCGCTCCTGCCGAGGCGTCTCGCCGGTGAGCACCCGCGCGGCAAGGCCGAAGCGGGCAAGCACGTCGCTCAGATGAACCAGCTGGTCGGCGACCAGGGCCCGCAGCGGGTAGACGAAGACGGAGGCCTTTCCCTGACGCAGGGCGGTGCGGGCGGCGTGCAGGTGGAAGATGAGGGACTTGCCGCGGCCGGTGGCCATCACCACCAGGGTCGAGCGGCCGGCCTTGAGATTGGCCAGGGCGTCGACTTGGGCCTGATGCATGGCGGCAGACCCGATGAGGGCCTCCTTGAGGCGCTCGTCGAGCTCGTCATCCGCAAGGGCCGCCCAGCGGGCGCGCCGCGTCGATGCGTCCTCTTGGCCAGGCCCGCCCTCTGCCGCCGCGGCAGCGCCGACGCGCCGAACCTCGATGTTGAGCCCCAGGGCCGCGGGCCGGGCGAGCTCATCGGGCTGGTCGTCCGAGTCCTTGACGCACATGCCGCCGGTCACCTCGGTCACCCAGGCGCCGTAGGCGGCTCCTCCGTCCATCAAGGGCGCCAGCCGCTCCGCGAGCCGCCGGTTCAAAAAACCCACCTGCCCGGCTGATGACAGGACCGCGACCGCGTGCGGGTCATGGACGTTGTCCGGCTCGCGCACCAGGGCCAGCTCGTCGCCGGCGGCAAGCCCGGCGATGCGGTCCTGGCGCCCCTCGAAGGTGACGCCAGCCACCTTGGTATGGAACGAGACGGCCTCCTCGATCCCGACATAGGGACCGGCGGCCAGGTATTCATCTGCGTGGGCCATCAGGCGGCCGGAGACGGTGCCGTCATCGACCTGAGGGTCCTCCTCCCCTGGTATCTGCTCGATGTCGCGCACGATCATCTTAGCCTGGCAGCGCCCGTGCCACTCCTCCGCCCGGCCCTCGAAGACGACGTCGACCGCCGAGTCGCATTCGAGGAACTCGTCAATCTGGGGACAGCGAAACCTGATGGCGGGCACCCGCGAAAGACCGTCGGTGGCGGTGAAGCGCAGGTGGTCCCCGGTCTTGCCGACCACGCCGCGGTTGTCCATGAAAACGTGGGGGGCTACGAAGAGCGGCTCGCGCATCCCTTGTCCAAAGGGCTGGAGCAGCCGGATCTTGTCGAGGTTCTCAAAGGTGAGCTCGGAGAGGCTCACCAGGGCGTCGACCTTTCGGACGTTGACAAAGGCCCGCTCGGGAAGCTTGTCCATCTCCGCCGTGAAGCGGCGGGTGAACTCCGGGAGGTTCTCCTCCTTGACGGTCACCCCCACCGCCGCCTCGTGTCCGCCAAAGCGCTCCAGGATGTCGGAGCAGGCGCTCACCGCCTGGAAGAGGTTGATCGACCCCACGGTGCGACCCGAGCCGCGGGCGATGCCGTCGTGGATCGAGAAGAGGATGGTGGGCACCTTGTAGGTGTTGACCAGCCGGGAAGCGACGATGCCTTTGACCCCCTCATGCCAGCCCTCGCCGGCGAGCACCAGCGCTCGCTCGCCGTGATAGATCTGCTCGGCCTGGGCCGTGGCCTGCTCGGACAGCTCCGACTCTATCTGACGGCGCCGGGTGTTGATCTCCTCGAGCTGGGCCGCCGCCCGGTTGACGGTGTCGAGGTCGTCTGTCAGCAGGAGATCGAGGGCGATCATGGGGTCGTCGATGCGTCCCGCGGCATTGATGCGCGGGATGAGCGAGAAGGACAGGGACTCGGAGGTCATCTCCCGGGTGTCCGCCCCCGCCAAAGCCGCCAGGGCGGCGATGCCCGGGCGGGGCGCCGCATTGATGCGCGCGACCCCATCCGCCACCAGGGAGCGGTTCTCGGGGGTGAAGGGCATCAGGTCGGCCACCGTGCCGAGGGAGGCGAGGTCGGTGAGGCTGCGCCAGAGATCGGGCTGGCCGCGGCGGCGCCCAAGCTCGCACACGAGCTTGAGGGCCACGCCCACCCCGGCGAGCTCTCGGGAGGGACCCTCGGCGGCGAGCTTGGGGTCGCAGACCGGGACCCCCTCGGGCACCAGGTCTGCCGGCTCATGGTGGTCGGTGACGGCGACCCTCACGCCACGGTCAAGCAGCCAGGCCACCTCCGCGGCGGCAGCGATGCCGTTGTCGACGGTGACGATGAAGTCGGGGTCGTGCGCGAGCAGCCGCTCGAGCGCGGCCACCGAGAGGCCGTAGCCCTCCCCCTCCCGCATCGGCAGGAACGGCACCACCTCGGCACCGAGCGAGCGGAGGGCGCGCGCCAGGACCGCGGTGGCGGTCACGCCGTCCACGTCGAAGTCACCGAAGATGGCGATCTTCTGGCCTCCGTCGAGTGCAGCCTCGACGGCGTCTGCCACGTCCGTCAGGCCGGGGATGACCGTCGGGTCAGCCCAATCGCGCGCCAGCGAGGGCTCGAAGAAGACCCGCGCGCCATCCGGCGTGTCGATGCCGCGAGCAACCAGGGTGCGGGCCACCAAATGGGGCAGCCCCAGTTCTGACTGGAGCTGCCTGACGCGGTTCTCGTCGGCGGGCCTGAGCTCCCACCTTCTATGTTGCTCGCAGCTGTCCAAGCTCACGCCGCTCCCCTACGCCTCGCCGTACTTGGCGGCCAGGCGCTTGTAGGCCGGCTCGCGTGTCTTCCAGGCGGCAAACAGCGGGGAGGCGACGCCGATCGACGAGTAGGACCCGAAGATGAGGCCCAGGGCCATGGCGAAGGCAAAGTCCTTGAGCGTGGCCCCGCCAAAGAAGAGCATGCACAGCACCGGGATGAGCGAGGTCAGCGTGGTGTTGATGGTGCGGATGAACACCTCGTTGATGGAGTGATTGGCGGTCCAGAAGTACGAGTGCTTCATGGAGGGGTTGGCGTTCTCATTGATTCGGTGGAACACGACCACCGTGTCGTACAGCGAGTAGCCGAGGATGGTGAGCAGGGCGGCGATCACGTTGGGGGTGATCTCCCGCCCGGTCAGGGCGTAGATGCCGACGATGATGATGAGGTCGTGGAACAGCGCCAGGATGGCCGTCAGGGACATCTTGTACTCGAAGCGGATCGAGATGTACACGATGATGGCGGCGATGGAGATGATGAAGGCGATGAGCGACTGCCGCATCACGTTGCTGCCCCACTCGGGGCCGATGGTGGTGACCTGGTAGGAGTCGGAGGGCAGGCCGAGCTGCGCGCCCACCTGGTTGGCGATGGCGGCGGCGGTGTCGGGGACCGTCTCGCTCGTCCTCACCAGAAAGCCGCTCTGCCCGTTGGTGGAGGTGGTCTGAATGGTGGCGTTGCTCACGCCGGCATCGTCGAAGGCCTGCCGCATCTGCTCGGTGGAGATGCCCTCGGCGCTGGTGAAGTCGATGGAAGTTCCACCCTGGAACTCGATGCCCAGGTTGAGCCCGCGGGCGCCGATGGCCACGATGGAGATGACGACCAGGGCCAGCGAGATGGCGTAGAAGACCTTGCGAACCCGCATGAACGGGATGTCCTTGGTAATGAACCTACGCACGGTCGGCACCTCCCTTCTCGGCTGCGCCGTCCGACGCAGCGTGCTTCTTCCTGCGATGCTTGGAGGAGGACTCGTCGTTGTCGCCCGCCCCATGGGCCACGCCCTCGGCCACGTCGGCGGAGAGCCCCCAGAAGCCCGGATGGCGGGTGATCTGGCCGGGCGCCAACAGGCGGATGATGGGCGCCTTGAAGATGAACATGGTCAGGATGTCGACCAGGATGCCGAGGACCAGGGTGAGGCCAAAGCCCTTGACGGCGCCCACGGCCACGATGAAGAGCACGATGCCCGAGACGAGCGAGACCACGTCGCCGTCGATCGAGGTGCCGATGCCGTGGCGGACGCCGGAGATGGAGGCCGACTTGATGGACTTGCCCATGCGGATCTCCTCGCGGAAGCGCTCGAGGACGAGGATCGAGGAGTCCGCCGCCATGCCGATGGTGAGCACGATGCCCGCCAAGCCGGCAAGCGAGAGGGCAAAGACCCCGAGCCGCGAGAGCACCGCCAGAAGCCCGAGGTAGATGAGGCCGAAGACGATCAGGTTCGCAGCGGTCAGGATGCCCAGGCCGCCGTAGAAGAAGAGCAGGTAGACGATTACGATGGCCATGCCCACCAGAGCCGCCATGACGGCCTGGCTCAGAGACTCCTGGCCGAGGGTGGGTCCCACGGTGCGCGCCTCGGAGAAGGTCAGGGTGACCGGCAGGGCGCCGGATTCGAGCACCGTCTGCAGGGACTTGGCCTCCTCGAGCGTGTAATTGCCCGTGATCTGCACCTGTCCGCCCGTGATCGCGCTCTGCACCGCCGGCGCGCTCTGAACCACGCCGTCGAGCACGATGGCGATCTGGCCGTGGGTCGAGACGAGCGCGGTCGAGACGTCGGCGAAGGCCTGCGTGCCCTCGCCGTTGAGGGTCAGGTTGACGGCGTAGGAGGCGGATCCGCGCGACTCCTGCCCGATGGTGACGTTGGTGATGGAGTCGCCGGTCATGAACGGGGTGTAAGTTCCCGGCTCAAGCGTCTGGCCGGTCTGCCCCCGCATGATGGCGAGCACCTCGGAGGCATCTGAGATGTCGTTCAGGTCGACGAACTCAAGGGTGCCGGTGCGGCCGATAGTCGTCAAGGCGGTGTCCGAGTCCTCCACGCCGGGAATCTGCACCAGAATCGAGTTGGAGCCATCCTGCTGGACTGTGGCCTCTGAGGCGCCGAGCGAGTTGACGCGGCGCTCCACGATGGAGATGGCCTCCTGCATCTCGTCGTTGGTGACGGCGGAGCCATCCGGGTGCGAGGCGGTCATGATGACCGAGAGGCCGCCCTGGATGTCAAGGCCCTGCGTGATGGTCTTGGCAGGCGGCACAAACATGAAGACCGCAAAGGCCACCACGCAGGCCAAGACGACGAGCAGGGTGATGTTGTGCCGGTCTCGCACCGACTTATGCCCATGGCGATGGGCGCGGGAAGAGCCGCCTCTGCTTGCCAGGCGCTCACGCTCGCTCTGCCGCTCCTCGGCATCCGCCCTGGTGCGTTCTGAGACCTTGTCGGCGTTTTCCTCAGCCTCGCGCGCCGCAGCCCGATTGGCGGCCTTGCGCTCGCGCTTCTGCTCCGCCTTGGAGCGTTCGCGCTTCCCTGCGCCCACGCCCATCTTGAACTCTTCGGACGCATCGTCCTTTTTGCGTGCCATGACCCTCCTCAAAGCGACAACAGGCCCAGTTGGCCATCCGTATCCGAAAGACAGCGTCTGTGGGCATTGCGCGGATGCAAACGCGCGAACCCCGATACGCCCCTGCGCGCGCTTGTCTACCCCCGTTTATTCTCGCAGATGATACACCGTTTGGTACAAGACGTGCCGCCCCCGGGCCCGCTTTCCGTGTACTGGTGCCCGCCGCTCGGCTGTCATAGAGCACGGCTGCCAAAGCATGCGGACGCCGCCCGCGCCGGCCGCCCCAAGTGCGTCTCGGCGCTCGTCGGCACGACGGAGCGCAGCCGCCGCCGGTGCCGGCCGCCCTCAGTAATCGTTGGCCGCCGGCGAGTTCATCCACTCCTCCATGAACGCCTGGTACTCCCCCGCTTCTACCGCCCGTTGCGCCCGCTTCATAAGGTCGATGAGGAAGTAGAGGTTGTGTATCGAGGTCAGGATGCCGGCGCCCATCTCCTTGACCACGTACAGGTGGTGGATGTAGGCGCGCGAATACCGGGCGCACACCGGGCAGCCGCAGGCGTCGTCGATGGGGCCGAAGTCGCGGGTGAAGCGCGCGTTCTTAAGGTTCAGACGCCCTTGAGAGGAGAAGGCCGTCTTCATGCGGGCGGTACGGGTGGGAAGCACGCAGTCAAAGAGGTCGACCCCCGCGCCTACGGCCTTGACCAGGGTGGTGGGGTTGCCCACCCCCATCAGGTAGCGCGGTCGGTTGGCCGGAAGGGCGCCCGCCACCTGGCCGAGCGTCTCAAACATGAGGTCGTGGGGCTCGCCCACCGAGTAGCCTCCGATGCCGAACCCGTCAAAGGGCCGGTCGGCGCCGGTTTCCATGTCTAGCAGACGACCCACGCTTTCCAGCCGCAGGTCGAGGTGCATGCCTCCCTGTACGATACCGAAGAGCGCCTGGTCGGGACGGTGATGCGCCGCCAGGCAGCGCTTTGCCCAATTGGAGGAGCGCTCCATGGCGTGGGCCACGAAGTCGCGCTCGGCGGGATAGGGCGCGCACTGGTCGAGCTGCATGATGATATCGGCCCCCAGCTGCTCCTGGATGCGCATGTTGTCCTCAGGGGTCCATCGATGGGAGGACCCGTCGAGAATCGACTTGAAGCTGACCCCGTCCTCGTCGAGCTTGAGCGTGCTTTGCAGCGACATCACCTGGAACCCGCCCGAATCGGTGAGGATGGGGTGGTTCCAGCCGGTGAAGCGGTGCAAGCCCCCGGCCGCCTCCACCACGTCGGCGCCTGGACGCAGGTACAGGTGGTAGGTGTTGCCCAGCACGATCTGCGCGCCAATGGACTCGACCTGATTCCATGGCACGCCCTTGACCTGCCCTTGGGTGCCCACCGGCATGAACATCGGGGTCTGGATGTCCCCGTGCGCGGTGTGCAGCACCCCCCTGCGGGCAGCGGTGTGGGGATCTGTGGCGAGCAGCTGGTATCCGAGCTCTTGCATGCAATTCCTTCCTGAGCAGGTGCGGGGCCGGCGGTCCGCGCGACTAACGGGGCGGAAACGAGGCGCTACTTGATGAGCATTGCGTCGCCAAAGGAGAAGAAGCGATAGCGCTCATCGATGGCTTGCCGGTACGCGTCCATGATGTGGTCGCGCCCCGCCAGGGCTGAGACGAGCATCATGAGCGTGGACCGGGGCACGTGAAAGTTGGTGATGAGCGCGTCAATCGCCCGGAAGCGGTATCCGGGCAGGATGTAGAGCGACGTGGCTTCGCGCAGGCGGGGGCGCAGGTCCTGAAGCTCGTCGTCCCAGGCGCTCTCCAGCGAGCGGGTCGAGGTGGTGCCCACGGCGATGACCCGATGCCCCTCCTCGTGGGTCCGATGAACGGCGTCGACCACCTCCTGGCTCACCGTGTAGCGCTCGGTGTGCATCTCGTGCTGAAGCGGGTCGTCCTCATCGACCAGACGGAAGGTGTCGACGCCCACCTCCAGGTCGACCGTGGCAAAGCGGACGCCCTTGCCCTCGATGCGGTGCAGCAGCTCGGGGGTGAAGTGCAACCCGGCAGTGGGCGCGGCGGCGCTGCCCTCATGGCGGGCATAGACGGTCTGGTACTGATCATCATCGCCGGTGTACTGGGTGATGTAAGGAGGGAGCGGCATGTGTCCCACCTCGTGAATCGCCGTGTCGAGCGCCATCTCCAGCCGGGAGGCGTCCGCACCGGCGGTTCCCTGCGCCTCCAAGCCGGGCACGGCCAGGCGGACGATGCGCTCGCCGCGGCCCTCGGCATGCTCCAGCACGGTGGCGGTGAGCAGCACCTCTCCCGCGTCACCCCCCGCCCGCTTGAACTCGACGACCGCACCCGGCTGCAGCCTGCGCCCAGGCTTTACCAGAGCCTCCCAGGTATCCGCGCCGACGCGCTTGAGCAGCAGCACCTCGGCCGCTCCCCCGGTCCGCTCCTTATGGCCCAGCAGCCGGGCGGGAACCACCTTGGTGTCGTTGGCCACCAGCAGGTCTCCCGGGTCCAGGTAGTCGATGATGTCGCGGAAGACGCGGTGCTCAACCGCCCCCGTGGCCTTGTCGAGCACCATCAGGCGGCACGAGTCCCGAGGGTCGGCCGGCTCCTGGGCGATAAGCTCATGAGGAAGCTCGTAGTCAAAATCGTCGGTTCTCATGCTCACTCCTGGTCCATGGACGTCTGCTGCGCCCTGCGTTGCGCCCGCAACGCATCGCGCACCTCGCGCTTTCTTCGTTGCAGCCGGTCGTACTCCTCGCGCTTCTTGCGCGCCGCCTCGCGTTGCGGAGCCAGCTCGGCCTCGCGCTCCTCCCGCTCGTGCGCCCGCTTCTCGGCTTGGACGCGGCGCTGCTCGCGCCTCTGCTTGCGTTCGGCGGCCGCTTCCGCATCGGAGAACGAGCAGCCGCAGTAATTCTGCCGGTACATGCCAAGCTCCCGGGAGATGCGGGTGGCCTCCGGGTAATACGGCCTGAAATCCCTGAAGATCGGCTCCAACCCGTCGCCGCAGGCCCGCTCGAGCTCCTCGCCGATGGCCCCCACATACTGATAAGGACTCACCGTCAAGGTAGTGGAGAGGGCCGAGAAGCCATGCTCCTTGGCAAAGCGGGCACTCTCCTCAAGGCGCATTCGGTAGCAGGCGCGGCAGCGCTCGGGTCGTCTATCGCCAAAGCAGCCCGCCTGCGCCCGCCATCGCTCGGGATCATAGGGGCCTTCGATGAGCGTTACGCCCTGCGCTCGGGCGTAATCGCCGATGACCTGCAACCGATGCCGATACTCGGCCTGGGGATGGATATTGGGGTTGTAGTAGAAGATGGCGGGCCGCCATCCTTCGCCGATGAGCAGCTTGAGCGGCTCGATCGTGCACGGACCGCAGCAAGCGTGCAGCAGCAGTCGTCCCCTGTCCCGCGCCATCGTTGCCCCCTTCCGATGAGTGCCCTCTCGTCGGTCCTAGACCATAGCAAAACCATTCGCCCCAACGCACGCGCAAGCCGTCAGAGGTGATGCCCGGTGCGCCCTCGCCTGCGCTTGGGCAGCCCGGTGCGCCCCAAACCACCGGCCCAAAGGACTCCGACCCCTCGGCAACAAGAAGGGGGCGGCACGCGGCCGCCCCCTCCGATGAGTCAAATGAAATGTGACTTACGCCTTGCGAACGTTGCTCGCCTGCAGCTTGCCGTTCTGACCAGGGGTGATGTCGAACACGACAGCCTGGCCCTCGTCGAGGGTCTTGAAGCCGTCCATCTGAATCTCGCTGTAGTGGACGAAGAGATCGCCCTCGCCATCAGCGCGGGAGATGAACCCGTAGCCCTTGTCAGGATTGAACCACTTAACAGTACCTTCAGCCATGTCTTGCCTTTCTTTCTGCCCCGTAGGGCATAACCTGCAAACGGCACGTATGCCAGCCAAGGCTCGCGTGTCGCGGACAAAGCGGTCGCTTGACCGCCATCAGGCATTCTACTCGTACCTGCCCTGCTTGTGCATGAGAACTCGGTTAAAGTTCTGCGCCTTCCTCAACGGCGCCGGTAGCACGCCCTGCGGTGCGCAGCCGCACCCAGCGGAGCCTACGCCCCTGCCCCCTGACCGGCTTCATACCGCACGCCCTCGGCTTCGGCCCGCGCATCCTCCAGGATCTGACGGGCCCCCGCCTCGTCAACCACGTCGCAGATCTCATCGAACTCGAGATGGAAGGTCAGTGCGATGCCGCGGGCCTGCTCAAAGCGCAGCTGCGCGAGCGCGGGGTCGTTCTTCTCGGTGCGCAGGATGTCCGACTCGAGCACCAGCCCCCGCACCACCACCTCGGCCGTCGAATCGCTCATCGCCCCTCCCAGGTCGAGGATGGTGCCGATGGACTCGGGCGAGAGGGCGAGGAGCACCGCGGGGTCCATCTCCGAGACGGAGCCGAGCATGGCCTCGATGCTCTCGCAGGCCAGATCCGGATCATCTGCGCGACGATGGTGGATGGCATCGATGATGGCCTGGATGCCCTGCTGTATCTGCCGCATGATGAAGTCGCGCTGGAGCATGTCTCCCCCTTGTATGAGTAACGGATGTTCACGGTGCCCAGACGATGATAGCCGCGGCGCCACATGCAAGGCGACGTCGCGGCGTCTGCCGTTGCCTCAGCCCTCGAAGCCCTCGGGCTGCGGAAGCCCCAGGTGCTCGAAGGTGCGGCGGGTGGCCTGCCGTCCGCGCGGAGTTCGGATGATAAGCCCCTCCTGCAGCAGGAAGGGCTCGTACACGTCCTCCAAGGCGCCAGGGTCCTCGCCCAGCGCGCTCGCCAGCGTGGTAAGGCCCACCGGCTTGCCGCCAAAGGTCTGCGCCAGAAGCGACAGGATCTTGTTGTCGAGCGCGTCCAAACCGAGCTCGTCCACCTCAAAGAAGGAGAGCGCCTCACGCGCCACCTGCTGGGTTATGACGCCCCCAGCCCGCACCTCGGCAAAGTCGCGCACACGTTTGAGCAGACGGTTTGCCAGACGAGGCGTGCCGCGGCTGCGACGCGCTATCTCCACGGCACCCGCCTCGTCGATGATGACGTCCAGGATGGTGGCGGAGCGTATGACGATGTCCCGCAGCTCCTCGGTGGAGTAGTAGTCCAACCTGAAGGCAATGCCAAAGCGGTCGCGCAGCGGGCCCGTGAGCAGCCCGGTGCGGGTGGTGGCGCCGATGAGCGTGAAATGCGGGATGTCAAGCCTGACCGAGCGGGCCGCCGGCCCCTTGCCGATGACGATGTCGAGCGCAAAGTCCTCCATCGAGGGGTAGAGCACCTCCTCCACCGCGCGGTTGAGGCGGTGGATCTCATCGATGAAGAGGACGTCGCCCTCCTGCAGGTTGGTGAGAATGGCGGCCAGATCGCCGGTGCGCTCGATGGCCGGGCCGCTGGTGGTCTTGATGTCGACTCCCATCTCGTTGGCCACCACGCCGGCCAAGGTGGTCTTTCCCAACCCCGGAGGGCCTGAGAAGAGCACGTGGTCGAGCGGGTCGGCGCGTTTTTTTGCGGCTTCGATGAGCACCCGCAGGTTTTCCTTGACGCGCGTCTGGCCCAGATAGTCGTCGAGCATCTTGGGGCGCAGAGAATGGTCGGCCTCCAGGTCGTCGGCCGTGAGCTGGGCGCCCACCAGGCGCTCCCGATCCGCGCCGCCCTCATCGCCCCTGCCGTAGGAGGTGGCGTCTTCTGCTTCCCAGATCACTTGGCCGCCCCCAGCCTCTTGAGCGCGTAGCGGATGGCCCCGGCGTCGTCGGTGGGAGCGCCGTCAAAGCCCTGCAGCGCCAATTTGGACTCGGCCTCGCTGAACCCCATGCCGAGCAGGGCGGCCAGGGCGTCGTCCAGCGCCGACGCCCCTCCCGAAGAGCCTGCTCCCGGCTCGGTAAAGAGGTTGGGTCCCTCGTCGAGGGTGCCTTTGAGCTCGAGGATGATGCGCTGAGCCGACTTCTTGCCGATGCCGGGGGCGGCGGAGATGGCCTGGTCGTCCTCGGCCGAGATGGCGGCGGCCAAGCCTGCCGGATTGAGCACGGAGAGCACCGAGAGGGCCGCCTTGGGGCCTATGCCCTTGACGCCCACCAGCTTGTTGAAGGCGGTGCGCTCGGCAAGGTCGGCAAAGCCGTAAAGCGCCACGCCGGAATCGCTCACCTGCAGCACGGTGTAGACCCGGGCGTACTGGCCCGCCGCCGGCAGAGCCGCCAGCGACTTGGTCGACATGCTGGCCAGGTAGCCGATGCCGCCCACATCGATGACCGCGTGGTCGGCGGCGACGGCGGCGACCTCGCCGGATAGGTAATCAATCACTTGAGGACCCCCTTGCGATTGGAGTGGCCCATCTGATAGAGCAGGCGGGTGCGCTCCTCCAGGGTGCGCCCCATCCGCATGTTGGCATGGCAGATGGCGGCGGCCAGGGCATCGGAGCAGTGGTCGGGCTTGATGTCCCGGGTCATGCCCAGCAGGGCCTTCACCATGAACTCGACCTGCTTCTTGTCGGCCGCGCCGGTGCCCACCACCGCCTGTTTGATCTGCATGGGCGTGTACTCGCCCGTGGCCAGCGAGGCCTCCGCGGTGGCGACCAGGGCGGCCCCCCTGGCCTGGCCGGTGGCAAATGCGCTCTGGGTGTTGGACCCGAAGTAGACCGACTCGATGCCCACCTCGCTCGGATGATAGCGGTGCACCACCGCCGCCATCTGGTCGTGAATCCTCATTAGACGCTGCGCCAGATCGACATGGGCTTCGGTGGTGATGCAGCCATACGCCAGGCACTTGAGCGAGGAGCCGCACTTGGCGATGACGCCCCAGCCGGTGTTAGCCAGCCCAGGGTCTATCCCGAGGATAACGATGCCCTTATGCTGCCGTCCATCCGCTGCCACGCCGCCTCCCCAATCATGCCCTGCTCGACAAATAGCGAACATTTGTTCTTATTAGTGTAGCACATGTATGCGACCGCAAGGCCTGAATCGGCGAGAAGAGAACGGGCCCGCATGCCGGTCTGCAGCATGCGGGCCCGTCGGCCAAGCTCTATCAGCGTGCCGTTAGTCCTCGTCGAGGGCGGCTGCAATCTCGTCGGTCATCTCCATGGTGTGATACACGTTCTGGACGTCGTCCAGCTCCTCCAGGCGGTCCACCAGGCGCATGACCTTCTTGGCGTCGGCCACCGAGACCTCGGTGGTGTTGGTGGGGACCATGGTCAGCTCGGCACCCTTGACGGCGATGCCCTGGTCCTCGATGCCCTTGCGGACCGTGGCCAGCTCCTTAGGATCGGTGTAGACAATCCACTGCTCGTCGTCATCCTCGTAGTCGTCGCCGCCGGCCTCGGCCACGGCCATCATGAACTCGTCCTCGTCCTCGGCGTTATCCTCCTTGGCGACGAAGATGCGGCCCTTGCGCTCAAACTGGAAGGCGACCGAACCGGTGGTGCCCAGGTTGCCGCCCGCGTGCGTGAAGGCGGAGCGGACATCGGCGGCGGTGCGGTTGCGGTTATCGGTCAGGCACTCGAGGTAGACGGCGATGCCGGCGGGTCCGTAGCCCTCGTAGACGACGTTCTCGTAGACCGCGCCGTCAGCGCCGCCGCCAAAGGCCTTGTTGATAGCCGACTCGATCTTGTCCTTGGGAAGCGAGTAGCCCTTGGCCTTATCGATGGCTGCCGCCAGGGAGGAGTTGTTCTCGGGGTTGGGGTCCCCGCCCTCCTTGGCTGCCACGGTGATGATGCGGGAGAGCTTGGAGAACAGCGCGGAGCGCTTGGAGTCCTGAGCCGCCTTGCGATGCTTAGTGGTGGCCCACTTAGAGTGTCCGGACATACGTGCTACCTTCCTCGTTAAGGTGTGCATCGGAGCCAAGGAGGATGAGCAGGAGCGAAGGCGGAAATACCGCCTGCGCAGGCTGCCGTGAACGACCAGAGTGATTCCGGATGCCGCTTGAGATACCGGATTATGGTACGGCAAACGGCCGGCCAGCTCAACGCCCAAGCGCTCGCACGGACGTAACCGGGGCGCGAAGCGCCCTACTTCTCCCCGTTTGAACCGCCGACACCTGGCGTCGCGCGACGCGCCCGCCTTCCCTGCGGCAGGCGTCTGACGCGGACCCACGCCAGCAGCACCGCGCCGGCCACCACCATGGGCAGCGAGAGCAGCTGGCCCATGGTAATCACGCCGTTGATGAGGTAGCCCAGCTGGACGTCCGGAACGCGAACGAACTCGATGAGGAACCGGAAGGTGCCGTACAGGACCAGAAAGGTTCCGAGGAACGTGCCCCGGGAGCGGGGCGGCTGACGCCGCGCCATGAGGTAGAGGACCAGAAAGATGACGACGCCTTCCAGAAGCGCCTCGTAGAGCTGGGAGGGATGGCGCGGAAGCGGGCCGCCGCTCTCGAAGACGACTCCCCATGGGAGGGTGGTGACCTTGCCCCAGAGCTCGCCGTTGACGAAGTTTGCGCAACGTCCGAAGAAGAGCCCCACCGGAGCCACGATCGATCCCAAGTCGGCCAGGGTCAGGAAGGGCACGTGCAGCAGGCGGGAGCTGATGGCGCCGCCCAGGATGCACCCGACAAGGCCCCCGTGAAACGACATGCCGCCCTCGTTGACCGCCAGTATCTTGAGGGGATGCTGCAGGTAGTAGCCGTCGCCGTAGAAGAGGCAGTAGCCCAGGCGGGCGCAGACCAGAAGGCAGATGGCTACCACGACCACCAGCGTGAGCGCGTCATCGGAGTCAAGCCCCAGCTCCCAGCGCTTGGAAATGTGGCATATAAGCAGGTAGGCAAGGATGAAGGCAGCCACGTAGGCGAGGCCGTACCACCTCACGTCAATGGGCCCGATGGAGAAGGCGATGGGATTCAAGGCATGGTAGATGTGGTTGAGCACTGGTCGAAAAGCCCCTCACTGGCCGATGGCGTCCGTCGTCAGCGGTTCTCCCTCGGCGGCGTCGACCCCTGCCGGACAATAAGCTCGCCCGCCCCGGCGCGTGGGGCGGGCGAGCTGGCTACACGGAGGAGACGTTCAAGCGAGGTCCGTTCTTCAGGAAGTTCTCGCAGGTGCAGCAGACCATCTTCACGGCCTTCTGGCGATCGATCGTGGGATCGAGAAGCAGGTCGAGGTCTGTCGTCTCCACATGCTGGGGCCGGTCGCATATGGTGTACATGCAATCGAGCAGGCACGGCGACCACTGCGCCTGGGTGGCGTGCGGACACTGAGCGGACATCGCCTCATCGCACCCACGCTGTTCCCAGCAGGCGGGCATCGGTCATCACCCCTTCAATAACACAGGTACACGGTCCTTGCAGAGCGGAAGCGACGACGGCCCGCGCCCTTACATGGCGGGGACGACGCGCTCCACGCCTTCCACGCGATCCTTGAGAATGCGCTCCACGCTGTTGGAGAGCGTCAGCTGCGAGAACGGGCAGCCGGCACAGGCTCCGGTGAGCTCAACGTTGACGGTACCGTCATCGTCCACGCCCACCAGCGTGATGTCGCCGCCGTCGGCCTGCAGGGCCGGGCGGATGAGGTTGATGACTTCCTCTACCTTGTTCTTGTCGACCATGGTGGGTCCTCCCTTCACGGCGCCGAGCGCGCTCGCGCCCGGCCCGATGTGCCTGTCTCGAACTCTTGACGCGCACGCATGCGGCCTTTGCGCCGCCCCTGCGAGTCCCGTCGCCTGCACCTTACCCATTCCCGGCCGGCGCTCGGTATCGGGATGGCAACGGCTCCGCCGGCTGCGGCCGTAGCCCGGCCGGCGAGAAGCGCGACCGCAGCTCGCGTCAGCAGCCGACGATCTTCACGTACCTGCGCTTGCCCACCTGGACGGTGCTGCCGTCGAGGGCGGACTTGGGCATGAAGTAGGCGTGCGGGCTGACGGGTTCGCCGTTGACCTTGACGCCTCCGCCGTCGATGAGGTGGCGGGCGTCGGTGCTGGAGGTGGCCAGCCCCACCTCGCTCAGCAGCTTGGGCAGGTAGACGCCGCCCTTCTCGGCATCCTCTTCCAGCTTCACCGAGCGCTCCTCGATGTCAGTGGGAGCCTCGTGCTCCTTGAAGACGCGGTCGAAGGTCTCTTCGGCCTCCTTGGCGTCCTCGGCGCTGTGGTAGAGGGTGACGATGTTGGCGGCCAGCAGGCGCTTGGCCTTGTTGGGGTGCAGGGCGCCCGACGCCAGGTCGCGCTCGATCTGGTCGACCTCGGCCACCGGCAGGGTGGACGCCAGGCGGAAGTACTTGACCATCAGCTCGTCGGGGATGGACATGACCTTGCCAAACATGTCGGCCGGCGCATCGGTGAGGCCGATGTAGTTGCCGTAGCTCTTGGACATCTTGCGCACGCCGTCGGTGCCCTCGAGCAGCGGCAGGGTAAGCGCCACCTGCGGCTCCATGTTCATCTTCTCCATCAGCTCGCGGCCGGCGAGCAGGTTGAAGAGTTGGTCGCGGCCGCCCATCTCGACGTCCGCCTTGATGGCCACCGAGTCGTACGCCTGCATCATGGGGTAGAGAAGCTCGTGCATGGAGATGGGCTCCTGGTTGGCCAGGCGGTTGGAGAAGTCGTCGCGTTCGATGATGCGGGCCACCGTGAACTTGGAGGCGATCTCGAGCAGGCCCTTGAGGTCGAGCGAGAGCAGCCACGTGGAGTTCCAGGCAATCGTGGTCTTCTCGGGGTCGAGCACCTTCATGGCCTGGTCGACGTAGGTCTTGGCGTTGGCCGCGATCTGCTCGGAGGTGAGCGCCGGGCGCGTCGAGTTGCGGCCCGAGGGGTCGCCGATGAGCGCGGTGCCGTCGCCGACGATGAGCGTCACGTTGTGCCCCAGGTCCTGGAACTGGCGCATCTTGCGCAGCGGCACCGCATGGCCGAGATGCAGGTCGGGGGCGGTGGGGTCGACGCCCAGCTTGATGGTGAGCGGAGTGCCTCGATCCAGCTTCTTTACCAGGTCGGCCTCGGGCACGAGCTGATCGATGCCGCTCTTGATGATGTGAAGCTGCTCTTGGGTAGAAAGCACGGGTGGTCCTTTCGGAGAGTTCCTGACGAGAAGCGCTGCCCGGCGCGGCACCTCGCGCACCGGCGGGATGCCCGGGGCAACGCCCGGTATCGTAGCATTACCGTCCAACCCTGAGAGCGGACGGCGACCCGGATGCGGCTATCGCACGCCGCGAAACAGGTGCCCGGTGGTCGTGCCGCCGAGCTTGGACAACGGCGAGCGCCCCGCCTGGGCGCGCGCAAGCCCCTCCAGCATGCGTTCCAGCGCCGGCCCCACCTCGTCCGCCCCGAGCAGGGTGGCGTCGACCCTCAGCGCGCCGACCCCGCTGGCCAGCAGGTCGGGCAGCTGGGGGCCGAGGTCGAGGGGCACCGCGTTGTAGAGGTGGCTGCGGCCCACGGCGTCGCTTTGCAACGGGAACCGGTAGCCCTTGCGGTCGAGCAGATACGTGCGACGGCGCCGACGCGCGCACGAGGAGCAGCGCTCCTGGCAGGGCCCGATGGCCATGAGCCCGCAATGCTCGGTCACCATCAGCTCCTGGGCACCCGAGACCGTGAGCCCGAGAGGCAGCGCCGACGACCCCGCCAGCGCGCCGATCTGCGCGAGCGAGAGCTCTGGGGTGAGCCAGACCCGGCTGGCACCGAGCGATTTGACCAGTTCGATGGCGGGCGCGTTCCACAGCGGCAGATGGGGGCCGACCTCGACCGAAGCCCCCGCTCGAACGCAGCCGTCGAGCAGCGAGAGGCTCTCGGCCACCACCGTGCGCCCCTCCCCCACCAGCTCCATGACCCGGGCGTCGCGTCCGTCATGGCAGTTGACGGGCATCATCAGCGCCGCCCCCTCGTCAAAGGCGCGGCGCAGGGGGGCCGCCGCCTCCCCCTCGAAGGCAAGCGCCACCGCCGGCACCTCGATGCGCACCGGGGTTCCCTTCGCCGCCTCGCGGGCGGCATCGGCGTTCTCGGCGCTCACCAGCAGCGACACCAGCGCCTGCGAGGGGTCGGCGGGGCGATCGGCTCGCTTTGCCCCCGCCTCCTCCCGCTCGACGGCGAGCAGGGGCTGCGGCTGCTGGCTGCGCTCCGCATAGGGCGCGAGCAGCTCCTCCTCGAGCTTCTCGGCTGCCTCCCGGCGCAGGCGGTGGAGAAGCGAGAAGCCCACGCCCACGCCCTCGTCGAGGTCGATGTCCCAGGAGGCCGGGGTAAAGCAGGTGCCTCCGAAGCGGCCCACGTGCTCGCGGATGTCCTGCTCGGTGACGGCCTTGGTGCGAGCCGGCTCGACCTGCGGGCCCGCGGCGGACGCCAGGTGCCCCTCGCGGTCGGCGAGCGTCACCGCGAGCGGCTCGCCCAGCCGGCATGCGACCCGCACCTCCACCGGCCGCACCACGCCCGCGAAGCCCTCGTAGCTCTTGGCCGCGCGCTCCTCGAGGCGGGCGTTTGAGACCCGGAACACGCGGTCGCCCGGCGCCACCGGGCGGCTCACGGAAAGACGCGGCTTCGATCCCGCCGGCGCCTCGTCCGCCGCCTGGCCGTGAAACTCGAGCGAGGACACCCGCTCGGCCACGGCGCCGCGGGAGGTCCAGTACTCGAGCACGTCGCCGCAGCGGATGGCGCGGTCGAGCGAAAGCTCCACCAGGCCCCCTCCCAGGGCGGAGACGCGCCCCACCCTGATTCCGCGGTTGTTGGGCCGCTTTGGGCCCATCATGCCCATGTCGCGCTGGCCGGTCAGGTACGCGGTGGTGAACCCGCGCGAGAAGGCCTCCGCCAGGTCGTCTCGCGCACCAGCGCTGGGGGCGGCGGGGCGGCCTGCAAGCGCCCGGTCGATGACCCACCGGTAGACGGCGGTGGTGGTGGCCACGTACTGCGGGGACTTCATGCGGCCCTCGATCTTGAGCGATGAGACCCCGGTGCCGATGAGCTCGGGGATGATGTCGATGGTGCTCAGGTCCTTGGGCGAGAGCAGGTAGCGCCCCACCTCGTCAGGGTCGGCGAGGGGCCGCCCCTCCTCATCCACCAGCAGGTAGGGTAGGCGGCAGGGCTGCGCGCACAGGCCTCGGTTGGCGGAGCGCCCGCCGATGAGGCTCGACATCAGGCACTGGCCGGAGGCGCAGACGCAGAGCGCGCCGTGCCCGAAGACCTCGAGCTCGACCCCGAGCGCGGCCAGGGAGGAGAGCTCCTCGAGGCTGAGCTCGCGGGCCAAGGTCACCCGGCGGGCCCCCAGCCGCGCCAGCAGCTCCACGCCCCGCGCGTCCTGGATGTTCATCTGCGTGGAGGCGTGCACCTCCACCTGGGGCATCGTTTCGGTGAGCAGCTTGAGAAGCCCAAGGTCCTGGACGATGACCGCGTCGATGCCGGCCCTCCAAGCCTGGTCGATCAAGGCGAGCGCGCGCGGGAGCTCCTCGCCGGCGAGGACGGTGTTGACGGTCAGGTAGATGCGCTGCCCGCCCAGGTGGGCGAGCCGGCAGATCCGCTCGAGCTCCTCAAGCCCCAGGTTCTGGGCGTTGCGGCGGGCGTTGAACTCGCCCAGGCCCAGATAGACCGCATCGGCCCCGTTGGCGAGCGCGGCCCGCGCCGCCTCCTCGGTGCCGGCCGGCGCCAGCAGCTCGAACGTACGTTGCCGTAAAGACCCACCGGTAGCTCCCACTGCACTGTCCTCTCTCGGTCCTCTGTCCTCTCAGGTAAGGCTTCAGAGTAGCGCACGAGGGGCGATCGTTTAAGGCATAGGGTCAAAAACGGGCCGCTCACCGCTACCGGGCACGCCCTGTGCCACGTCTGGCCGGCGTTTGACCCGGTTGCAACGGCCATCCACCTGACAGACTGACATGCGGAGGATGATAATAGGGGTTCACGAGCTGCCGCAGACTGGGAGGTTGCATGTCAACTCGCTACTGGAACGGCCGGCCCCGCGCCAAGACCCATGCGCCGGGATTCCTCGCCCTGGCCATCGTGCTCGCCATCGTGGCAGTCGCAGTCGCCGGGGTCGTGGGGTTGGTCCGAGTCGCCGACGAATGGCTCTCAGACCTGCCCGACGCCTCAGACGCCGAGGCCTACTCCATCGCCGCCCCCTCTCAGGTCTACTCGGCAGACGGCGTGCTGCTTGCGGAGTTCGCCACCCAGAACCGCACCGCCATCACCATAGACAAGGTGAGCCCCTACGTGCTCAACGGCACCGTCGACACCGAGGACGTGCGCTTCTACGAGCATAACGGCGTCGACATCCAGGGCATCGGCCGCGCCGTCATCTCCCAGCTCACGGGAGGCAACGAGGGCGGCTCCACCATCACCCAGCAGTACGTGCGCAACACCCTGCTGCTCGACGAGATGAACGACCTCACCATCAGGCGAAAGGTGCGCGAGGCGTTTCTCGCCTTGGAGATCGAGCGCCAATACTCCAAGGACGACATCCTGATGATGTATCTGAACACCATCAACTACGGCGACGGCGCCTACGGAATCGAGGCGGCGAGCCAGCATTACTTCTCCAAGTCGGCATCCGACCTCACCCTGGCCGAGGCGGCGCTGCTGGTGGGCATCCCCCAGTCGCCCAACAACCTGAACCCGGTCAACAACCCGGATGCAGCCGTCAACCGCCGCAACACAGTCCTCGACCGCATGCTCACGGCCGGCGACATCACCCAGCAGGAGCATGACGCCGCCCAGGCCGAGCCGCTCAACCTCAACGTCGCCGCGCAGGCGCACACCGGCATCTACCGCTACCCCTACTTCGTGACCTACGTGCAGGGCCTGCTCTCTGAGAACTACTCGGACGCAGAGATTTTCCGCGGCGGCCTCGTCATCCAGACCTCCCTCGACACCCGCGTCCAAGACGCCGCCGAGGAAGTCACCAACAGGTACCTGGAGGGTCAGAGCGACTCCCTCGAGTACTCGCTCACCTCGATCGACCCCAAGACCGGCCACATCCTCGCCATGGTGGGCGGCCGCGACTACTACGCCGAGCAGTTCAACCTCGCCACCCAGGCCCGTCGGCAGGCAGGCTCCTCGATGAAGACCTTCACCCTGGTCACCGCCCTCAAAGAGGGCATCTCACCGCAGATGACGTGCGACTCGTCATCACCGGCGACCATCTCGCCCACATGGACCGTCAGAAACTCCGAGGGCACCGGCTACGGCGACATGACCATCGAGCGCGCCACCTGGCTCTCGGTCAACACGGTCTACGCGCACCTGGCCCACGCCATCGGAGCCCAGCCCATCGTCGACACCTGCAAGTCCATGGGTATCACCTCGCCGCTCGAGTCGGTGGAGTCCATCTCCCTGGGCACCCAGGGGGTCTGCACGCTGGAGATGGCCTCCGCCTACGCCACCTTGGCCGCCAACGGCGTCCACCGCGACCCCTCGGCCATCACCAAGATCACCAACTCCGCGGGAGACGTGCTCTTTCAGGAGGACACCACGGGCACCCAGGTGCTTGACCCCGAGGTCGCCTCGGTGACCACAGACGTGCTGGAAGGTGTCATCACCCGCGGCACCGGCTCCGCGGCGTCGCTCGACAATGGGCAGGCGGCAGCCGGCAAGACCGGCACTTCCGAGAACTGCCGAGACAACTGGTTCTGCGGCTACACGCCGCAGCTGGCGACCGCCATCTGGCTCGGCTCCCGCGAGGACTCGACCATCTACTACAACGGCGGCCAGGGATACGGCGGCAACACCTGCGCTCCGGTCTGGGGCGCCTTCACCGAGCAGGCGCTCGGCATCATGGGCGCGGACAACGAGCGGTTCCGCCAGCCGACTGGCTCCCTCACCTACGACTGGAGCCGCTGGAGCAGCGTCTTCGGCGGCAGCGGCAGCTCCACCTCCACCTCGACGCAAAAAGATGAGGAGAGGCAGGGCACCGCGACCTCCACCGCGCAAACCACCTCCGAGAGCCACACAAGCACGAGCACCGGAGCCGGCACCGGTACGGGCTCCAGCACGGGCTCCGGCGCCGCCAGCGGCGGCACGGGCGGCGAAGGCGGCGACTCGGGCAACGCCGAGTCAAGCGGCTCGAATGCCGGCGCCGGCGGCGGCCAAGAGTCCGGCCCTGGCCAGGAATCAGGTTCCGGCGGCGATGGCGGCAACGGGGGCGAATCCGCCGGGGGCGCCGAGAACAGCAGCGGGGACTAGTCTTTCGCGCCCATGAGATAACGCACGAAGGGCCGCACCGCGCACCGGGTTTCTACGGAACACCCTGCGCGGTGCGGCCCTTCTCGTTGCGCTCCGATCAAGGACTATGGCATCGGCCGCCTAGAGGCGGCTGGCCGTCTCCTTATCGGCGGCTAGCTGCTCCCGGGCACTCGCCAGCTGCTCGGCCACGGAGCTGTGCGAGGTGCCGCCCACGGTGGTGCGGCGGTCGACGACCCGGTCGATGTCGACCGCGTCGCGGGCATCCTCCCCAAAGCGGTCGGAGAACTCCTTGAGCTCCTCGAGGGTAAGCGACTGCAAGGTCCTCCCCTCCTTCTCGCAGGCGAGCACGATGCGGCCCACCACCTCGTGCGCCTCGCGGAACGGCAGGCCGGTCCCCACCAGGTAGTCGGCAAGGTCGGTGGCGGCCATGAAGCCGCCATGGGCGGCTTCGCGCATCCGCGCCTCGTTCACGCGCATGGTGGTAATCATGCCGCGCATCACGTGCAGGCAGGCGGTGAGGGTGTCGACTGCGTCGAAGACGCCCTCCTTGTCCTCCTGCATGTCCTTGTTGTAGGCCAGCGGCAAGCCCTTCATCGTGACCAGCAGGGCGGTGAGGTCGCCCACCACGCGGCCCGACTTGCCACGGATGAGCTCGGCAAAATCGGGGTTCTTCTTCTGCGGCATGATGGAGCTGCCGGTCGAGAACTGATCGGACATGGTGATGAAGCCAAACTCTCCGCTCGACCAGTACACCAGCTCCTCGGCCAGGCGGGAGAGGTGCATCATAGCCACGCTGCACGCGTAGTCCAGGTCGAGCAGGAAGTCGCGGTCGGACACCGCGTCGAGCGAGTTCTGCGAGATGCGCGAGAAGCCCAGCTGCTCGGCCACGTAACTGCGGTCGAGAGGATAGGTGGTGCCCGCCAGGGCGGCGCTGCCGAGGGGAAGCACGTCAGCGGAGGCGTGGGCGGCGACCACCCTGGTGAAGTCGCGGGCGAACATCCACGAGTAGGCCAGCATGTGATGGGCGAAGAGAATGGGCTGGGCCCGCTGCATGTGGGTGTAGCCGGGCATCACCGCGTCCGGGTTATCGGCCGCCACGTCGATGAGGCTCTGGCGCAGGGCCAGAAGCTCGCCCGCCAGCTTGGCCGAGGCCCGCTTGGCCCACAGGCGGGTGTCGGTCGCCACCTGGTCATTGCGCGAGCGACCGGTGTGGAGCCGCCCCCCGGCCGCCCCGATGTCCTCGGTCAGGGTGCGCTCGATGGCCATGTGGATGTCCTCGTCATCGATGTCCCAGACAAAGGTGCCCGCCTCGATGCTCGCCGCCACCCGGTCCAGGCCGGCCACGATGTCCTCGGCGTCCTGATTCGAGATGATGCCTTGCCGGGCGAGCATCCGGGCGTGAGCCTTGGAGCCGTCGATATCCTCTCGCCAGAGGCGGTTGTCGATGGGCAGCGAGGCGCCGAACTCCTGCGTGAAGCGCTCCGGATGTCCCTCAAACCGACCGCCCCAGAGGGCCTTGTTGTCATGTTGCGGTGCTGGCATATGCCGACCTCCCATTACGCGAGCAGCTGCCTTGTGTATGCGAGCCGCCCCCACGACGTGTCAATGGCGGCCGGCGCTTAGATCTGGCCGGGAGTCCCGGTCTCCTTGCGCCGCCGTGCCCAGGTCTTGTTGGGCAGGCCGTGGAGCTCGATGAAGCCCTTGGCGGCATCGCGGTCGAAGGTGTCTCCCTCGTCGTAGGTGGCCAGCGAGTAGTCGTAGAGCGAGTACTTGGAGCGACGCCCCACGGTGACGCAGGAGCCCTTGTAGAAGCGCAGGCGCACGTCGCCGCTGACCAGCTGCTGCGTCGCCGAGCAGAAGCCGTCCAGGGCTTCCTTGAGCGGCGAGAACCACAGGCCGTTGTAGACCGTGGTGGCCCAGGTCTGCTCGATCCCCAGCTTGTAGTGGAGCAAGTCGCGCTCGAGCACCAGGTCCTCCAGGGCCTTGTGGGCCTGGATGAGGGTGAGGGCGCCCGGCACCTCGTAGCACTCGCGGGACTTGACGCCCACCAGGCGGTTCTCGATCATGTCGATGCGCCCGAAGCCGTTACGGCCGGCGATCTCGTTCATGGCGAGGATGATGTCCATGAAGCTCTTGGGCTCGCCGTTCAGGCCGCAGGGAATGCCGTGCTCGAAGCTGATCTCCACGTACTCGGGCGCGGCGGGGGCGTCGTGGGCGCCGGAGGTCATGGTATAGACGTCCTCAGGCGGCTCGGCCCACGGGTCTTCCAGGATGCCGCACTCGATGGCCCGGCCCCACAGGTTGTCGTCGATCGAGTAGGGCGAGGCCTTGGTGGCGGGCACCGGGACGCCGTGCTTCTCGGCATAGGCGATCTCGGCGGGGCGGGTGAGCAGGTCCCACTCGCGCGCCGGGGCGATGATTTCAAGCTCCGGGTCCAGGGCCTGGATGCCGAGCTCGAAGCGCACCTGGTCGTTGCCCTTGCCGGTGCAGCCGTGGGCGATGTAGCGGGCGCCGGTCTCATGGGCCACGTCCACCAGATGCTTGACGATGACCGGGCGCGACAGGGCCGATACCAGCGGGTACTTGTTCTCATACATGGCGTTGGCGGCGAGCGCCTTGGACAGGAAGTCCTCGCAGAACTCCTCGCGCATGTCGATCACGCGGGAGTCGATGGCCCCTAGGTCAAGCGCCTTGTCGTGAACGATCTGCAGGCCTTGGTGCTGCTGGCCCACGTCGCCGGCCACGGCGATGACGTCGAGCCCCTTCTCCTCCTGCAGCCACTTGATGCAGATCGAGGTGTCAAGTCCACCTGAATACGCCAGAACCACCCTGTCTTTAGCCATTCTCTCCACCTTTCCGCGCGGCTCGCCTTATCGACGCCGCGCCTGCCTGACAAAACGCGTGAGGATCCTACTCCTCTTCCCCGAACTCCTCGTCCTCGGGCACTTCCTCGGGAAGCAGCCCCTCGATGATGGTCACGAACTTCTCGGCGCTCTCCTCGTCCTCGCAGATCACGAGAATCGTATCGTCGCCCGCGATGGACCCCATCACGCCCGGAAGCTCCGTCGCATCGAGCGCCGCGGCTACGCCGGAGGCGGTGCCGGTACTCGACTTGACGAGCGCCAGGTTGCCCGTCCGCTTTACCTCGTCAACCAGGTCATGCACCATGTGCGTGAGGTGTATGTCCTCGACCAGCGCATAGACGCCCCCTTCGACCTTGCGGACGTTCAAGTCCTTGATGTCGCGGGAGACCGTGGCCTGGGTGCAGTCGTAGCCCCGGCCGCGCAGGGACTCAACCAGCGCCCGCTGGGTCGTGATGCGCTCCGTGCGGATGATGTCCCGTATCACGTCGTGTCGGTCGTTTCGGCGTCGCATGCCCTCACCCCATTCCACCTGGCTCCGTCCTCCAATGCCCGTGCGCAGGAGCGTCCGAAGCCATGCCCAACCGTGCATTCAAACAGCTCTGAGTCTATCGATAAACCCATAGAATTCCCAGTAGAATTTATATTTTTATGATTTTATGCGCAATTATTGCATATGAACGGTTAAATCAAGCATCTTTGCGAACTGTGTGGCCTGTTGTACGGAGGAGGTGCCCACCCCTCACCGCTCGCGGTAGAGCTCGGCCGCCCGCGGGATGTAGGCCTGGGCGTACTCCTCCCAGATGGCCGGCATCTGGTTGCCCACCATGCCATGGGCCTCCTGGTATTCGGCCCAGAGCAGCCAGTGGTAGCAGTAGAGCGCAATGTAGCCGATCATGTGACGATGCTCGGCCACGCTCGGCTGGTGCCCGTAGTAGGCGGCGATGAGGGCGTCGACCTCGTCCGGGGCAAACCGGGTGCCGCAGATGAACGAGGCCAGGTCGCTGCCGGGGTCGGCGAGTCCCCCGTACTCCCAGTCGATGAGGCGCATCTCGCCGGGGGTCACCAGGAAGTTTGCGTCGCACGCGTCGTTGTGGCAGAGCACGGAGGCGACGCCGTCGCGGTCCGCGCCCTCCTGCACGAGGCGGACCAGCTCGGCATAGGCGGCAAGCCCATGGCTGTCGGCGATGCCCTGCTCTTCGATGAGCCTGGCAAGCTCCCGGTTGCTGGCCTTCATGTCGGAGCTGAAGGGGCAGGGCAGGGCCGCGTCGTGCAGCCGCCGGAGAAGGGCCAGGCCCTGGGCGACGTGGTCGGG